>CANKIV010000003.1 GCA_947482125.1 Alphaproteobacteria bacterium | reverse complement strand
TGTTTGGCCAGGTCCGGCCGCGCCGTGGTGGCATAGAATTGAAGTTCATCGCGCACCGCCCCGCCCAAGAGTTGATGCACCGGCTCCTTGCGCAGCTTGCCCAACAGGTCCCACAGCGCCAAGTCCACGCCCGAGATGGCGTTGATCACCAAGCCCTTGCGGCCGTAATACTGGGTGGAGAAATACATCTGATCCCATATCTTCTCGGTATGGGCGGGATCGCGCCCTTCCAGAAAGCGGGCGAGATGTTTTTCCACGATGAAGCAGGCAGGTTCGCCGCCGGTGGTGACCGCGAAGCCGACCGTGCCGTCATCGGCCTCGATTTCCACTACCAGCGTGCCCAAAACATTGATGCCGAAGCTCTGGCGGCTCTGGCGGTATTCGGGATAGCGCGCCATGGACGTGGCGATATGGTCGTCAATCCAGTGTCCGCCGACCTGGTCGTGATAATCGGCGCCGCCGCCGCGCACCACAAAGGCGCGCACATGCTTGATCTTCGGAAATGCCATATCCCACCTATTCGGCGCGGCGCCCTGCCGGAGCCTGCTATTTCAATATCTGATTGATCGTACTACACTATGACATACCGCGAATTCGAATAGCGGAAGTGCCAAAAAATGGAGCAGCGATGCGACCATTGTAATCGCGGAGGGAACTGGGGTGGATCGACGCAGATTCATAGAAGCTGCAGGAGCGGCCGCGATTGGCGCGTCTGCGACAGGCGCCAAGGCCCAGAAATATTCCGTCCCGATTATCGATACGCACGTGCATCTGTACGACCCTACGCGCCCGCAAGGCGTGCCATGGCCGAACAAAGACCAGCCCACCAGCATCTATCGCCGCTTTCTGCCCGGGGACTACGCCAAGATCGCCGAACCCCATGGCGTGGTCGGCGCGATCGAGACCGAATGCAGTCCCTGGATTGAAGACAATTACTGGGTGATGGACGTTTCGAAGAACGAGCCCCTCATGGTCGGCGAAGTGGGCGACCTGTTGCTCGGCCATCCCGATTATCGCGAACATTTGGAGCGGCTGCACCGCAATCCTCTCTATCTCGGCATCCGCGTTTCCAATCTCTGGGGCCGCGATGTCGAGGCGCTGCTGAAAAAGCCGCAGGTCTGGGCCGACCTCAAGGCGCTGGCCGAAGCCGGTCTGGCCATGGACTTTGGCGCTGGCCCAGAACAGGTGCGCCAGTTGCTGCAGATCACCGACCGGATTCCCAATCTGCGGGTCGTACTCAACCACCTGCCGGCCCAGCGGATCCCCGACGATCCGGCGGTGCGCGCCACTTGGCAAAAGCAGACCGAGGAACTAGTCAAGCGCCCGCACATCTATGGAAAGTTCTCCGCAATTTTCCAACGCGTGGACGAACGCGGCCGCCGAGTGCAGACAGGCGGCCGCATCCCCAAGGACCTCGCTTTCTACAAACCGCGCCTGGACGAAATCTATGAGACTTTCGGGCCCGATCGGCTGATGTTCGGCAGCGACTGGACCAACAGCGAACCCATGAGCACCTTCGGCGAGCTGGTGGCGCTGGACCTGGAATATTTCACGCCCAAGGGCCGCGAGGTGATGGAGAAAGTCTTCTGGAAGAATTCGCTGGCGGCCTATCGCTGGAAGAAGCGGCGCGCGAACCAGCCCAGCCTGACCTAGCCTGGCCTTGCAATCCTCCCACGAGCAAAGCGAAAGCACCCAACTCCATGATCAAGATCATTGCCGGCGCATTGATGATCGCAGCCCTGCCCTTTTCAGCGGCGATGGCGCAGGCGCCCGCCGTGTTCGCGGTGGCAGAGAAGCAATATGACGCCCTCTGCGAAGGGTGCCATGGCGAGGGCGCAGGCGGCGGGGACCGTGCCCCCGCGCTGGTCAACAATCCTACGCTTCGCAGCATGACCGAGGTGCAGATCCGTGACGTGATCAGCAACGGCACGCCCGGCGGCATGCCGTCCTTCAAGCTGCCGGATAGCGAACTTCGCGCGATGGCGGGGTGGCTGCGCTCTCTCAACATGTCCGCTTTCGACACCAAGTCCGCCGGGAACGTGCAAGCGGGCGCGGACTTCTTTTTCGGCAAGGGCCAGTGCGCCGGCTGCCACATGGTCGATGGCCTGGGAAAAGTGAACGGGCCGGACCTGTCATCCATCGGCCGAAAATCCACCATCCGCGAACTGGAACTGGTGCTGGAAAATCCCACCTCCCAGATGGGCATCCACACGACGGCCAGTTGCCCGCGATGGGCTTTCTGCCCCGACGATAGCTGGCGCATCGTCAATGTCCGGCTGCGCGATGGACAAAATCTGCGCGGCTTCGCGCGCGGCCGCGCCGAGCACGACCTGGAATTGCAGACCCTGGATGGGCGCCTGCATTTCCTGACCGACAAGCAATATCTCACGATCACGCCCGAGAAAAATTCCTACATGCCGCCGCTGAAGGCGAGCGCCGGGGAGCGGCGCGATCTCATCGCCTATCTGAGCAGCCTGGGCGGCGTGCCAAAGCTCGGTCCAAGGCCGGGGCTGGAGGAGAAGGTCTCCGCCGAAACCATGGACGCCATCGCGAAGCCCAAGCCGGGCGAGTGGCCGACCTATAACGGCGTCCTGGGCGGCAATCGCCATAGCCTCCTGAACCAGATCAACACCAGCAATGTCGGCAACCTGCAGGCCGAGTGGGTTTACCCGCTGGGCGTTCCCAATCTCGAGACAACGCCGATAGTGGTCGACGGCGTCATGTATGTCACCGCGGCCGACAAGGTCTGCGCCCTGGGCGCTGCCACGGGACGCCAGCTCTGGTGCTACATGCACACCGATACCCCGCTGGATGGCCGGCGGCGCAGTCCGGGCCAGCCCAACCGGGGCGTGGCGGTGCTGGGGGACCGCGTCTTCTTCACCACCACCGACGCCCATCTGATCTGCTTGAACAAGCTGACCGGCGGGTTGATGTGGAACGTCCACATGCCCGAAACGCCCGGCCATTTCGTCGCGACCTCCGCTCCCCTGGTCGTGGGTGACCTGGTCATTGCCGGCATCGGCGGCGGCGACAGCCCGCTGCGCGGTTTCCTGGCGGCCTACAAGGTCACCACCGGCGAACAGGCCTGGCGTTTCCTGACGGTGCCAAAGCCCGGCGACCCCGGCTCCGAAACCTGGAAGGGCACCGCCATCGCCATAGGCGGCGGCGCCACCTGGCTAACGGGCTCCCATGACCCGGAGACCGGCACGCTCTACTGGACCGTCGGCAATCCGTTCCCCGCCACCGATGGCGACGAGCGTGGTGGCGACAATCTCTACACCAATTGCGTGATCGCTCTGGACGTCAAGACCGGCAAACTGCGCTGGTACTATCAGTACACGCCGCACGATCTGCACGACTGGGACGCGACCGAGCCGGTGCTGGTGGTCGATGCCGAGTATCAGGGCCGCCCCCGCAAGCTGCTGCTCAAGGCCGATCGCAACGGCTTCATGTTCGTGCTGGACCGCATAACGGGCGAGTTCCTCACGGCCAAACCGTTCGTGCGCAAGATGAACTGGGCCAGCGGCTATGGCGCGGACGGCAAGCCCCGTCTCCTGCCCGGCAACAGTGTGACCGCGGCCGGCGTCAAGGGCTGTCCGTCGGTGCGCGGCGCCACTAACTGGTATTCGACCTCCTTCAGCCCGGACACAAGGCTCTTCTATGTGATGGCGGTGGAGGATTGCAGCATCTACCGTAAGACTTCCCAGGAGAGCCGGGGATATGAAGGCGTTCGCGATCCCAACGATCCCGGACTGAAATATCTGCGCGCCCTCGACATCGAGACCGGCAAGACGGTCTGGGAAATTCCGCAGGAAGGACCGCAGGAGGCCAACTATGCCGGCGTGCTCAGCACCGCCGGAGGGTTGGTGTTCTATGGCGAGACCGGCGGCGGATTTGCCGCGGTCGATGCCAAGAGCGGAAAGACGTTATGGACCTTCCGTGGCAACCAGGCTTGGAAGGGGTCTCCGATGACCTACATGCTGAATGGGCGCCAGTATATTGCGGTGGCATCCGGCAGCAATATTTTGACCTTCGCACTCAAGTAACAGCGGCTCGCTAGCGGCGCGATAGAGATTGATGCAAAATAACCGCGACGCGGTCGCCTGACCTGACCAGGTCTTTTTGTACCAAGCGATTTGATAGAAATCGCCTTGGGAAGGAAGCTGGTTATGCTGAAGAACCGTTTTAGCGCGGAACAGATTGTAATTTTTCTACTCCAGATTGAGGTTTTGTTGTTGCAGGGCAAGTCTGTGCCGATTCGATGCCGAGATTTTGGAATATCGCAGCAGAGCTAATACCGCTCGCGCAAGGAATATGGCGGTTTGGAGCTTGGTCATGCCAGGCGGATAAAGAATTTGGAGAAGGAGAACCCCGGTTGAAGCGCCTGGTGGCTGATCTTTCGCTTGATAAGCAGGTCCTCAAGGATGTCGCCCCGGGGAACTTGTAAGCCCCCAACGGCGCCGGCTGGCGGTTGTGGGAAGCTTGTGAGAAATACAAGTGGCCTGCTGAATTGAAACGCTCACCAACGGCTGCATGGTCCGTCGGTTCCGACACTCGAGAACATTAGGCGGCGCGATGCCCGAATAGCAGCGAAATATTGATTCGCTTGTTCAGGTAACCCTCTTGGAACCGACAGTCGCTGGTCTTGTGAAAGAGATCGGACTTAAAGATCACCGCGCGGTTGGCGCGGTGTGGGACCCGTGTTAGGTGCGCCCTTGATTGCTTCAGAAAATCCTGCGCTAGCGCTTCGTCACCATTGTAGCGGCGCATTTCTTCGCCGCCCGGTGCGCTAACGTCCCAGATGTCCATACCGCCGCTTTCGGGGTCCGTGTTTGCCTCATCAGGCGCGATGTAGAAATTGACGTTCACGGCTGAATTGTCCGCATGCGTATTGGTACCAGTGGACGCCTCGCTGTCATACTTGAAGGCACCCAGATAGCGGAAGGCGTGCGCGCCGAGAATCTGGGGGAAGGTCGCGCGTGTCTCCTCCGCAATCTGCGCCATCAAGGGGCAGGCCAGCCCGTCCTCTGGTGTTGCGCCGATATAGCCAGCGTCATAGTTACGGCGCCAGATCGTGGAGCCTGCGCAGTAGCAGCGCAGCTTGGCCAGTGCCGCCGGGGTAAGAAAGTTTTCGATCACTACGAGTTTGGGCAGGCTGCCCTGCCACTGCTTCACCAGTTCAGGCGTGGCGTTAATAGGATTGACGGCAGGGCCGGGCAAGCGCGCGCCATCCTCTAAGTGAAAGTTCGGCGCACTGTGGCCGAGCAATTCGGCTAGGTATTTTTCCTGCTCGCGGTCATGCTTGGTCCTGTGAGCCGGCTGCGCTTTGTCGTGCCGCCAAGGGCGGCCTCCATGGACTAGGGTGGCACGCAGCATGTAGTGGGCGAATCCCTCCGCAATATTACCAGTTTCAGACAGGATCGAGCCCAGGCGGAAATGCGCCTCGGCATGGTCCGGCGCGATCGCGATCGCTTCGCGATAGGCCGAGATGGCGTCCTCTAGACGGCCCTGCATCGCTTGGGCAGTGCCGTACTCGACCCGCAGGTCCGCCTCGCTTGGGGTCAGTGCGGCCTGCGTTTTTTGCAGTAGGGTATTCACTGCCTGACCAGAAATACCGCGCTGCTGCCCGCGGGTCAGCACCAACTGCGCCTCCCGCGGGTGCCCGGTGGCCAGCAGGGCGCTTGCATAGGAAAGCCAATATTGCTCCACGCCGGGTTGTGATTTCAGCGCCATCTGGAACAAAGGCAGGCTCTCCGCATCTGAACCCCGCTGCGCTAGCAGCATTCCGAGATTGTGGTTCGCCTCGCCATTGGCCGGCTGTTCTGCTAGCACCGTCCGATACAGCGACTCGGCCGCCGGGGCATCGCCCTGCCGGTGCAGCGCAATCGCCCGGTTCAGCATGACTTCGAAGGCGGATGACATGGCGGCCACTCTAACCCTTGAGCTAGGCGCGGACTAGAACTGCAAGCGCCCCTTCAACCTTTCCAGAACTGACCTTTTCACGCCGGGAATGGCAGCAAGGTCGGCGATGCCAGTGAACCTACGCTCGCCGCGCCGCATGACGATGGCCGTGGTAGCATTGGGATCAGCCTGTAGCGTCGGCCCTAGCTCTTCCATGGGCGAGGTGTTGACGTTGACCACCATCAAGTTGCGCTGGAAATAGCGCACGATTTGGTCAACCTGGGTGTCTGTCGGTCTGGCACCGAGCTGTGCCATCTGGCCGAACACCTGCTCCCAGCGGCCGGATGAACGCGGTGTCCCTAGAAACTGGCTAGATGAGTGGCAAGTCGTGCAAACCTGCTGAACAGCCTCTGCATCTGCCGGGTCGTCGTCCAAGTCCGACACGGCCTTGATGGCGGCCAGTTCCTTGACAGCGTCGATCACCGGCCGCGCCGGCAGCTGTGCCGTGGCGGCGCCGATGCCTAGCAGACCCAACAGGATGGCGGAAAGAAACACCCGGCCGCCCTGAGGCGGCCAGGTGCGGGGCGTCCTGAAGGACATTCTAGTTGCTCGCTTTCTTGGTTTTCATCTTCTTTTGTGTCGCTGCTATCCTGGCGGCACAGGCTTTGGGATCGCCGATCGCTAATTCGTTCACCGTACGCACGAGCTTGCCATTCAGATCGAAAGCTAGGACCAAGACTGACCTGACAGATATTTTGTACCATCTGCATAGACAGACTATAGCATCACGGCAGCCCAATCCAGAGGTGGCGAGACTGAGCTAAATGCCTGTGGTGCGGGCGGCCGTGATCGCCAACTGGCATGCCCTGATCCCGCACCAAGCCCCATGGCTGGCGAACTATCTTCAGAAAATGATCACTTCCCCAAAGGGCACCACAACGATCACGTCGATTCCACATCACAGGCCCTGAAGTGGTTCAACTAGCAGCCTGATGAGCCGAACATCATCCGATATTATGGGGAGATGGTCGAGCAACAGCGGGGCGCAAATGAAGACGATCTGCATCGTCGCGATGAAATTTTCAAATGGTACGTCCGATTTGTACCCGCAGTCGGGAGCGTTATTTCGAGCGGGTGCAGATGGCCTATTTCGCCTGCAATGGCCGGATGCCAAATGTCTGCTCCCGGTAACGGGCTGGTGTCTCGTAGAAGAGCCTTGAATTAGCGCTGGACTTCGGCCCCGAAGAGAGCGCCAGTGGCGTGGTGGCTGGGGTGGTAGTCACAGGCAAGGCGCCTCGCGGTACGGGCAATGCGGGGCTTTGGGCAGTGACGGCGATGCGCAGTTGCGCGCCGCCAGCGCTAACCGGAGCCCCTATGTCCAAATTTGATCATACAAGCAAAACGGTCGCATCCGAGGTCATGGGCATCACCACCCTTGACCTTGAGTCTTTGCGCGCTGGGTGGCGTTGCCGCTGGGGTGAGCCGCCGCTATATCGCTCTCGTGAACTGCTGGCCCGTGCGTTCGCGCACAGGATTCAGACTGAAGCCTTTGGTGATCTGCCTGCTTCCGTCCGACGCAACGCGTCCGATCTCGCTGAGCGGTTCATGGCTGACCGCGGGTTCGCCCCTCAGGCAGCCGCAACCCTGCTGCCAGGCTCATCCCTCATCCGCGAATGGCAGGGCAAACGCCATGAGGTGGCCGTGGTGGCCGATGGCTTTATCTACCAGGGCGAGAAATTTCGTTCCCTATCCCGCGTCGCCCACCACATCACCGGGACCAAATGGAACGGTCCGGTGTTCTTTGGCCTGAAGCGAAAGGCGGCTTCAGCATGAACAGGATTCGGTGCGCCATCTACACCCGCAAATCGACCGACGAGGGCTTGGAGCAGGACTTCAACAGTCTGCATGCCCAGCGCGAGGCCTGCGAGGCTTATGTGCGGTCACAAGCGAGCGAGGGCTGGATCGCCAAAGCAGCCGAGTATGATGACGGCGGTTATTCAGGTGGCTCGACCAATCGCCCCGGCCTGCAGCAGCTGTTGACCGACATCCACCGCGGCGAAGTCGATGTCGTGGTTGTTTACAAGGTAGACCGCCTGACGCGCTCGCTCTCCGACTTTGCCAAGATTGTGGACCAGTTCGATAGTCACAAGGTCAGCTTCGTTTCGGTGACCCAGGCTTTCAACACCACCACGTCCATGGGGCGCCTAACCCTCAATATGCTTCTGTCTTTCTCCCAGTTCGAACGGGAAATCACCGCCGAGCGCATTCGCGATAAGATTGCGGCCTCGAAGGCCAAGGGACTCTGGATGGGCGGCCGGCCGCCGCTCGGCTATGATGGCGTCGGCCGTAAGCTGGTCATCAACCCCGAGGAAGCTGATCTCGTCCGGCATATCTACCAGCGCTATCTGGAGCTGGGCTCGGTCCTGACACTCACCGTGGATCTCAAAACGCGGAACATCCGTTCCAAACGCTGGACCAATAAGCAGGGTGTGGAGGTCGGTGGCGCCCTATTCAGCCGCGGCGCGCTTTATCATCTGCTGGCCAATCCAGTTTACCGGGGAATTATCTGTCATCGGGACCTGCGCTACGAAAACTCCCACCCCGCAATCGTCGATGACGCGACCTGGGCGGCGGTACGGACCAAACTAAATGTGAACGCTCCGGACCTCCCCACGACGCCGCGCCTCGCAGTTTCAAACCTTTTACGTGGCGTCCTATTCGATGACCGGGGGCATCCGATGCGCAACGTGCATTGTACGCGGCGCGGGCAGCGGTACCGCTACTATGTGTCTGGCGCAGTATTGCACAACGAGGGCAAGGTGGCCGGGACCATGCCCCGTATGAGTGTGGGGGTCCTTGATGCCTTTGTTCTCGACCACGTCTCTGCGGCACTGTCGCCAAACTGGCGGCCCAGCGAGCCGGTCGAAGACCGCGTCACGGCCGCCCTCTTACGGGTGACCATTAGCGAGAAGCATGTGGCCATAGTGCTTCGCGCAGATGCCGCGAACGCCAATCAGAGGGTCGACCATTCCAACATCCGTGAGATCGAAGACGGGGTCGAACTGAGCATCGGCATCCAATTGAAGCATCGCCAAACCGCGATCGTGATCGAAGCGCCAGGAACCGCGCCGCAGGCCCCTCGCGTAGACCGGGCCCTCCTACGTGCCCTCTGCCTGGCACGGGCCTGGGCGGGGCTGCTAGCGATAGGCGAGGTCGCCTCAGTCCGGGATCTGTCGCTGCGGTATGGCTTCTGCAATCACTATACGGCCAAGCTGATGCCGTTCGCCTGGCTTGCGCCGGATCTGGCGACGGCCATACTGGAAGGCGCACAGCCCAAGACCCTGACGTTGGGTGCACTGGTGAAAAGGGCGATGCCGATGGACTGGAGCGAGCAGCGCAAACTGTTTGCGACGTTTCGCTAGCACCAATCGATTCCGAAAATGACAGGTCCGGTTATTCGATTTACTGCCCTGTTATTTGCGCGAAACTGGCCCTGTTATTGCCCTGTTATGGACCTGTTCCGTACCTGTTATTGAGCCTGTTTTTTGCCGGCGGCGCGGATCGTCGATGCCCGCTAAGGCATAGAGACTATTGAAGTTCTCCGTCTCTGTTGCATGTTGCCTGCGGCCGCGCGGCCGTGTTTCACCTGTTATTCGCGCAATAACAGGCAAACGCACACTTTTGAAATCGGGCTAGAGAACCGCCCTCAAAATAGACCCTGTTCTGGGCACATTGGCGGCGGCAGAGACGCGCGGCCACGTCTCCGGCCGCGCTATCTGGCGGAAATCGCCTGATATTGCGGGATAGAAAACCAGCACTCGCCTATTGGCGAGACTGGATGGTGGGCGCGACAGGGATCGAACCTGTGACCCCTTCCATGTCAAGGAAGTGCTCTCCCGCTGAGCTACGCGCCCCACCTGTGGGTAGGCGGCTTCTATAACGTCGGGGCCGGGCATGGGCAAGGACCCCCTGAAATCCCCCTAAACCCGCGCCGGACCCGGCTTTTTGGCCGGTCCCCGGGCCAAATTCAGGGCCTAGCGCCCGGTGGGGGCGACCAGGTCGGGGCGGTAATTCTCCACCACCAGGCTGAAGGGGGTGGCGCCGGCCAGCAGCAGGCCCCTGACCCGCAGCACCGTCATCGCATCAGGCCCCGCCGCCACGTCCAGCGTGCGGCGGGAGAATCCCAGCGGGCGCACCACCGTGCCGAACGGCGTGTCGGTCTCGTCCAGCTGCGCGTTCATCGCCGCCGTCAGTTGCGATGGCCTGTACCAGTTGTCGGCTTCCGACAAAACGTGCGTGCCGCACATCAGCTTCACCCGGCGATAGCGGATCGGCTCGTCCTCTGCCGCGCCCAGCGCTGCGCGGATTTCCGGCGTGGCGGGCTTGTCCGCCGCGCGGTCGCGCATCGCGCGGATCACGGCGGGCGAGGCCAGGTGAAGATCCCCGCACCACTGCGTCAGAACCTGCGTCGCGCTGGGATTGGCCGACAGATCGGCCTTCAGCCGCGCCAGCGCGCTGTCTTGCGCAAATGCCGCGCGGCCTGTGCCGGCCATCGCCAGCACGAACAATAAGAGACGGATGAAAGACATGCGGATGCTGGCGCTACGCCGCCGCCAGCATGCGGTCCACTTCGGCCACGATTTCGCGCAGGTGGAACGGCTTGGACAACACCTTGGCCTGCTTGGGCGCGCCGCTGGCCGGGTGCAGCGCCACGGCGGCAAAGCCGGTGATGAACATGATCTTCAACGTGGCGTTCAGTTCGGCGGCCCGCTTGGCCAGCTCGATCCCGTCCATGCCGGGCATCACGATATCGGTCAGCAGAAGGTCGAACGTCTCGCCCTTGACGCATTCCCAGGCATCGCCCCCGTCGCCGAAATCGGTCACGGCATGGCCAGCCTTCACCAGCGCCGCCGCAAGGAACTTGCGCAGGGATTCGTCGTCTTCCGCCAATAGGATATGCGCCATGGTTTCCGCCCCTGCCGTCCTTATACAAGCCTATACAGGGCGAACCTGTAAACCAGAGTTAACGTCCCCCGCCCCGGGACGGGCGAGGCGGGCCGGTTCCCGCCTTGCCAGCCTGCCCGGGCGGTGTTTCCCTGAACCCAGCCATGACTCAGCCCCCGCCCCCCTCGCCCCCCTTCCGCCTGGACCGCCCGGCCCGCCAAAGCGTGCCCTTTGTCTTTGCCTCCCCCCATTCAGGCCGCGCCTATCCCAGGGAGCTGCTGGCCCTGACCCGGCTCGATAGCGTCACCCTGCGCCGCTCCGAGGACGCCTTTGTAGACGAGCTGTTCGCCGGCATGGCCGCCCTGGGCGCGCCGCTGCTCAGCGCCCAGTTCCCCCGCGCCCTCATCGACGTCAATCGCGGCATGGCCGAGCTGGACCGGGCCATGTTCGACGGGGCGCTGAACATGAAGGTGGACACCCCCAGCCCCCGCGTCGCCGCCGGGCTTGGCGTCATTCCGCGCATCGTGCGCGACGGGGCCGAGATCTATTCCCGCAAGCTGGACAGCGCGGAAGTCCACACGCGGCTGGAACAGCTCTACAAACCCTATCACGCCGCCCTGGCCGGACTGATGGACGAGACCCACGCCCGCTTCGGCGTGGCGGTGCTGATCGATTGCCATTCCATGCCGTCGGCGCTGGCGGTGCCCGACATCGTGCTGGGCGACCGCTATGGCGCCAGCGCCGCCCCGGCGCTGTCGGCCCGCGCCGAATCCGCCTTCCTGCGCGAAGGCTTCACCGTCACCCGCAACACGCCCTATGCCGGCGGCCACACCACCGTCCTGTATGGCAAGGCCGCCGACGGCTGCCATGCGCTGCAGATCGAGATCAACCGCGCCCTGTATCTGGACGAAGACAAGATCACCAAGAAAGCCGCGTTTGAATCGGTGCGGGCCCGCCTGACCCGCAGCATGGAATATCTCACCGCCCTGCCGCTGACGGGCCTCGGCGGCGGCGCGCTGCCGCAGGCTGCGGAGTGACAGCTAGGCAATTGCGGCGGCAATGATTTTCGCGGTCCGCGAAACTACGCTTCCTTCCAAACGTCCAGCGCCCAGGAACGCGAAAAGGCCTTGCGCGAAGCGGGCGCTGTTTTCGTACAATAAGCGTCTTGGTTTACTGCGCCGCACACATGACTTGAAAGTCAGCAGACTGAACAGGATTGAGGCAGAAGTGTCATATTTTCCCAGAGTTTCTGCGGCGTTTTGTCTGGAATGGTTATAGTTTGATCCTTGCGGACAAAGCCTCGTTCCTGCATATTGTTGCGGCGCGGTATTACGGTTTGCGCCGTGAAGCCGCCGCCCTTCCTGGGCGTTTCCTCCCTGAACTTGGCCGCTCTTCGGAGCGGCCTTTTTTTGCCCCGTCTTTTTGCGTCCTGAGTTCGTCGCGCGTTCGCTCGTGTACGTTTGGTACACGTCGCTCCACGCTCCTGCTCAGGCCGCAAAAATCCTGGGGCATGGCGTGACTCGCACAAAGTTCACGGCAGCTGTGAAACAGCGGCGTGAAACAATTGTCCGTCCACGGAAGGACGTTTTAACCAAGCCCCGATTCCCTCTTAAGTTTTCCGTCACGCGATCTTCGCGTGCGGGCAACAAAAGAGTCGCGCGAAGCACCTAAACGTCCCGTCATGAACAAGCCGGATGGCATGCCATGACCGATACCGTGTGGTTCGAAGACGCAAACCGGAGCTTCACCGGCTTCATTCCCAACCGGACCGCATCGCCCTCCCACACCGACACTGCCCGCTTCAACCGCCACCGCACCATCTTCATCTCCGATACCCATCTGGGCACCCGCGGCTGCAAGGCCGAGGCCCTCAGCGACTTCCTCGCCCATAACGACTGCGACACGCTGTTCCTGGTGGGCGACATCGTCGACGGCTGGCAGATGAAGCGCCGCTGGTACTGGAGCCACGCCCAGGACCGGGTGATGGCGGAAATCCTGCGCAAGGTGGATGCCGGCGTGCGCGTGATCTTCGTGCCCGGCAACCATGACGAATTCGCCCGCGACTATGCCGGGCGCCTGTTCGGCGGCATCGAGATCGTCAATGAAGCCATCCATGAAGGCGCCGACGGCAGGCGCTATCTGGTGCTGCACGGCGACTGTTTCGACGGCGTCATCACCAATGCCAAGTGGCTGGCCCATCTGGGCGACCGCGCCTATGCCCTGATGCTGCGCGCCAACACGCTTTTGTTTGCGGTCAGAAAGCGCATGGGCCTGCCCTACTGGTCGCTGTCGGCCTGGCTGAAGCACAAGGTCAAGAACGCCGCCCAGTACATCTCCCGCTTCGAGGAGATCGTCGCCCACGAGGCCGCCCGGCGCGGCGTCGACGGCGTGGTCTGCGGCCATATCCATCACGCCGAAATCCGCCGGATCGGCGATGTCCTTTACCTGAACGACGGAGACTGGGTTGAAAGCTGCAGCGCCCTTGTCGAAGATGCCAGCGGCCATATGGAGATTCTGCGCTGGGCAACCCCTCCTCAAAGACAAGTCCTGGACAACCGGGCCAAAGCCGCATCCGCCAAGGCCGCGCTTATACCAGCGTAGGGCGAAAAAGCTGGAACCGGGTGTCATTCCCGGCGTGGCGGCGCGGTTGAAGATCCTGATCGTCACCGACGCCTGGGCGCCGCAGGTCAATGGCGTGGTGCGCACCATCGAGATCACCACCAAGGACCTCACCGCCCTGGGCCATACGGTAGAAATGGTCACGCCGCTCGGGCGGCGCACCTTTCCCATGCCGACCTATCCAGAAATCCGCCTGGCGCTGTTTCCCACCAGGGCCCTGACGCGCGAGATCAAGGCCTTCGCCCCCGACGCGGTGCATATCGCCACCGAGGGAATCCTGGGCATGGCGGCGCGCAGGATCTGCATCAGGCACGGCATCGCCTTCACCACCGCCTTCCACACCCGCTTCGCCGAATATGTCCATGCCCGCTTTTCGTTCGTGCCGGAATCGCTGATGTGGCGCTGGCTGCGCCGCTTCCACGCGCCCGCCACGGCGGTGATGGTGGCGACCCAGGCCCTGAAGCGCGAACTGGCGGGCCATGGCTTCAAGGACCTGCGCATCTGGTCACGCGGCGTCGATGTCGAGCGCTTCCGTCCGCTTCCCGATGCGCGCCACCCCTATCCGGGCCCGATCTGGATCTATGTCGGCCGCGTCGCGATCGAAAAGAACATCGAGGCCTTCCTCGCCCTCGACCTGCCCGGCACCAAGGTGATTGTCGGCGACGGCCCGGCGAAAGCCGCGCTGACGAAGAAATACCCGGACGCGAAATTCCTCGGCAACCTGACCGGCGAAGCATTGGTGCGCGCCTATGCGGGCAGCGATGTGTTCGTGTTCCCCAGCCGCACCGACACCTTCGGCCTTGTCCTGCTGGAGGCCCTGGCCTGCGGATTGACCGTGGCCGCCTATCCGGTGGAAGGCCCGCGCGATGTGGTGGGGCCAGAGGTGCCGGGCGGCAGCGACGTCGCCGCCCTGAACGAGGACCTGCGCGATGCCTGCCTTGCCGCCTGGCAGATGAAACAGCACCCCCAGACCCTCACCCCGCGCGCCTTCGCCGAACGGCACAGCTGGCGCGCCTGCACCCTGCAGTTCCTGCGCAATCTCGCCGTCGAACCCGACCAGCCCTGACGGACAGTCTGTGCTAGGATGCCGGCAACAAAGAGGTGCCCGATGAGAGCCCTGTTCCTGATTGCCGCGCTGACCGCAACAACGTCCGCTTTCGCGGCCTCGCCGACGCCGCCCACACCACCCGTCGCGCCCAGCCCGCCCGCACTCGCTTTGGAGAATGGCCAGAAGGCCGTGCCGCCGCTGCGGCTGCGCGAACCCATGCTGTTCGATGGCCGCCGCCGGCTTGCACCCAGCGGCTTTGGCCCACCCAAGGCCGTTCCAGGCCCTCGGCCCGGTCCGGAAATCGGCTGATTTTCGGCCTTTAACCCCTTGCCCGGACGGCCCTTATCGCCGCCCCCGGGACAGGCTAGAACAGCCCCGCTGACTGGGGTCCGATAACAACAATGACGCCGCGCCTCACCGCCCGCGAATGGACCTTTCTGGGCGTCACCCTGCTGTTCTGGGCCGCCTTCGTCATCCTCTTGGGCAAGGACACCAGCTGGGACTTCCGCAATTACCACTGGTACGGCCCCTATGCCCTGCTGAACGGGCGCGCGGGGCTGGACGTCGCCGTCGCCCATCACGGCAGTTACTACAACCCCTACCTCGACGTGCCCTTCTATCTGCTGGCCAAATACACAAAGGCTTGGATCGCGCTGGGGGTGCTGGGCGCGGTGCAGGGCGCCACCGTCATTCCGCTCTACCTGATGGGACGTTCCATCCTGCGCGTCGTCACCAAACCCGGCGACGCCCAGTTGCTGGCCGGCGCGCTGGCCCTGCTGGGCCAGTTCGGCGCCCTGACCATCACCGAGTTCGGCACCACCTATTACGACAACGTCATGGCCGGTTTCGCGCTGGCGGGCCTGGCCATCATCGTCTGCAACCGCGAGGCCCTGCGCGGCGGGTCCTTGCGCAACGCGGCGCTTCTCTCGGCATTGGCGGGGCTGATCACCGGCATGGCGATGGGGCTGAAACTGCCCGCCATGCCCTGGTGCGTCGGTTTCGCCGCCGCCCTGCTGGCGGTGGGCGGAAGCTGGAAGCACATTGCGGTGCGCCTGATCGCGGGCGGCATTGCGGGCGTGATCGGCTGCGCCATCTTCGCCGCGCCCTGGATGCTGCATGTCTATGAGCTGACCGGCAATCCGCTGTTTCCCTATTTCAACGCCTACTGGAAATCGCCGCTGGCCCTTGAAGCCCATTACCGCGACCTGCGCTTTGTTCCCACAAGCTTCTGGCGGCAACTGTTCTTCCCCTTCCTGTTCACCGCCGACTGGCATGTCGCGGGCGATCTTGCGCTGCAGGACATCCGCATTCTCATCGCCTACCTGCTGGTGATCCCCGCCGGCATCCTGCTGCTGCTGAAAAAGGACAATCCTGACGCGCTGGTCGAACGCCGCGCCGCCATCATCCTGTTCGCCTTCGCCGCCGCCTCCTATGTCGCCTGGCTGAAATTCTTCGCCATCTACCGCTATGCCATCCTGTTCGAGATGCTCAGCGTCCTGCTGATCGTTGCCGCCATCGGGCTCTTGCCCATCCCGCGCCGCAACCGCTTTCTGGCCCTGGCCGCCCTCTGCGCCGGCGTGCTGATCACCACCCGCAGCGAATTCCTGGAGCGCGCGCCCGTCGAGGACCCCTATATCCAGACCGCCCTGCCGCCCATTCCCCGCCCCGACCGCACCATGGTGGTGATGACCGGCGACGCGCCGCTGGGCTTCATCGCCACCACCCTGCCGCCCCAGATTCCAGTGCTGCGGATTGACGGCTGGTTCCTGCAGCCGCGCGACGGCACCCGGCTGACGGCGATGATGAAGGAGCGGGTGACCCGCCACCGGCGCGAAGGCGGCGACCTGTACCTGCTGGCCGACGCCACCGACATGACCCGCGCCAAGAACGCGCTGAAGGATTACGGCCTGGCGATCCGCTGGCCGGAATGCCAGCAATTCGATACAAACATCACGGGCACCTACCAGTGGTGCCCGCTAGCGAGACTGTCATGAAGATCGCGGTGCTGGTGCCCTGCTATAACGAGGAAGCCGCCATCACCAAGGTGGTGGCCGACTTCCGCGCGGCCCTGCCCGCCGCCACCATCTATGTCTATGACAACAACAGCCGCGATGCGACCGTGGCCCGCGCCACCGCCGCCGGCGCCGTGGTGCGCACCGAAGCCCGCCAGGGCAAGGGCAATGTGGTGCGCCGCATGTTCGCCGACATCGAGGCCGACATCTATGTGCTGGTGGACGGCGACGACACCTATGACGCCGCCAGCGCCGGCGCCATGGTGGAAAAGCTGACGGCCGAGGGCGCCGACCTGCTCACCGCCCGGCGCATCCACACCGAGGCATCGGCCTATCGCCCCGGCCATGTCTTCGGCAACAAGCTTCTGACCGGCCTGACCGCCACCCTGTTCAACGTGCACATGCCCGACATGCTGAGCGGCTACCGGGTCTTTTCCCGCCGCTTCGTCAAGAGCTTCCCCTTCACCGCCGAAGGCTTCGCCATCGAGACCGAGCTGACCATCCATGCGGTGCGCCTCATGATGCCGATGACCGAGCTGGACACGCCCTACAAGGAACGCCCGGTCGGATCGGTCAGCAAGCTCAACACCTGGCGCGACGGCTTTCGCATCCTCTCCATGATCTTCTACCTGCTGCGCGAGGAACGCCCCCTTCTGTTCTTCACGGCGCTGGCCGTCCTTTTCGCCGTCGTGTCGGTCCTGATCGGCGCGCCGGTGCTAGCCGAGTTCTTCCAGACCCGCGAAGTACCGCGTCTGCCCACCGCCGTCCTGTCGATGGTGCTGATGGTGATCGCCTTCCTGGCGGTGACGGCGGGCATGATCCTGGACACGGTGACCCGCGGCCGCTGGGAGGCCAAGCGCATGGCCTATCTCGCCATTCCCGGCCCCCAAAACTTGGACGATGGTCGCTCCGGCTCTCGCCGACGCTCCGAATGACCCTGCTGGCGCGCCTGTCGCGGTTTTCGATCCTGCGCTTTGCGGTGATCGGCGCGCTGGGCATGCCGGTGGACTGGTGCGCCCTGCAGCTGTGGCTGCACCTGGGCACCGGACCCTATTTCGGACGTGTGCTGGCCTGGCTGGTCGCCGCCACCTTTACCTGGCTGGGCAACCGCTATTTCACCTTCGCCGACAGCCGCGCGCGCGGGCCGGTCGGGGCCGCGGGCGAATGGCTGCGCTTCCTCGCCGCCAATGCGGTGGGCGGGCTGGTCAATGTCGGGCTCTACAGCGTGATGCTGCGCTTCGCCCCGCCGCCCTTCAACGATCTCAACCTCGCCTTTGTCTGCGGCGTGCTGCTGGGGCTGGTGTTCAACTTCGTCCTGTCCAAGAAGATGGTGTTCCGCCGCGACGTCGCCACCGACACCTTCAAGGGCCCGATATGAAAGTCATTGCCATCACCGGCGGCGGCGCGGGCATCGGACGCGGCATCGCCTGGCACTTCGCGCGTCTGGGTTACGCGGTGTCCATCATGGATGCCGACCGGCAGGCCGGGAAGGAAGCCCTGCAGGTGATGGTCGAGGTGGGGGTCAAGGCCCTCTTCACCCCCGGCGATGTCTCCAAGCCGGCCGATGTGACCCGCTGGCTGGCCGCCACCAGGGCCAGGCTGGGTGTGCCCAACGTGCTGGTCAACAATGCCGGCATCGAAATCCGCAAGCCGGTTCTGAAACTGTCCGTCGCCGAGTTCGACAAGGTAATCGCGGTCAACCTGCGCGGCACCTTCATCGCCTCGCAGGCTGCCGCCCGAATGATGGCGGCCCGAAAGCGCGGCGGCGCCATCATCAATCTCGCCTCCACCCGCGCCTTCATGTCGGAAGCCGGCACCGAGGGCTATACGGCGTCAAAGGGCGGCATCGTGGCGCTGACCCACGGCATGGCGATCAGCCTGGCCGAGCACCGCATCCGGGTGCACTGCATCAGCCCCGGCTGGATCGAGACCAGCGACTGGCAGAAGGCCTCGAAAGCCAAACCGCCCAAACATTCCAAAGCCGACAAGGAACAGCATCCGGCGGGCCGGGTCGGCACCCCCGAGGATGTCGCCAGGGCCTGCCAGTATCTGGCCGAAGGCGCGGATTTCATGACCGGCCAGAACATCGTGATCGACGGCGGCATGACAGTGAAGATGATCTATGTGTGAGAATTCCTGTCATTCCCGGCCGAGACTTGCGTCAGCAAGCCGAGGGGAAGGGAATCCAGGCCTGACCACCGGCACGAATTCAACCAGCTGGTTCCCCTTCCCTCGCATCGCGCTTTTGCGCGATGCTCGCCGGGGATGACACTTGCGTAGATGTGATGTGTAAAACCCTTGCGGCTGCGATCCTGCTGCTTCTCACCTTCGCCGCCCCCGCCCATACCGACGCAATCATGCGCATCACCAGCGAAAGCTGGAGCGCAGCCGACGAGCGCGGCTATGGCGAATTCATCACCGCCATCGGGGAATCGAACTGCCGCACCGTCGCCCAGTGCATCGCCCACCCGTCCAATCCCTTCCGCGCCAGCGATCCACCCGGCTTCTATTTCAACGCCGACTGCGCCGACCTGCCCTATTTCCTGCGCTTCTATTACGCCTGGAAGCGCGGCCTGCCTTTCTCCTATGTCCGCGATGTCAGCCCGCGCGGCCGGTCGCGCGACATCCGCTACAGCCCGCGCGGCAACCAGGTGGAAGCCCGCCGCGATGTGCTGACCGGCGACAATGCCTTGCGCCTGCTGAACAACCTGCGCGACCAGATTTCCTCTGCCACATACCGTATCCATCCCGAGCTGGGGGGCGACGATCTCTATTCCCCGGCCCTGGACCCGCGCTCCATCCGCCCCGGCACCGTGATCTATGATCCCAACGGCCACCTGGCGGTGATCTGGAGGATCGAGCGCGACGGCCGCATCCGCTATATCGACGCCCATCCCGACAACAGCCTTACCCGCGGCACCTATGACCTGCGCTTTGTGCGCGCCTCGCCGGGCATGGGCGCCGGCTTCGAGAACTGGCGCCCCGCCCGCCTGGTGGGCGCATCGCGCGCCCCTGACGGCGCGCTGGAGGGCGGGCGCATCATGCTGGCGTCCAACGCCCAGATTCCCGACTTCGCCCTCACCCAGTTTTTCGGCACCGAATACTTGAAAATGAGCCCGCGCCCCGCCGACAGCCAGTGGCGCAATGGCACCTTCGTCCTGGGAGACGCGGTGATGGATTATTACGACTTTGTCCGCGCCAGCCTGCCGCCCAACATCTATGGCACCGAGGGCGACTGGGAGACCTATTCGACCCCGTCGCGCGATGCCCGGCTGAAAACCGCCTTCAAGGAAGTGCGCGACTATGCCGAGCGTTTCCTGACCCTGTGGCGCACCCGCGATGCGCGCCTGGTCTATAATGGCTGCGACTTGGCGGGCGACATGCTGGCCGCCCATGACCGCGCCGCCGCCAGTTGCGCCATTTCCTATCGCCGCAGCGATGGCAGCCAGGTCCGCTTCGGCTATGAGGAAGCACGGCGGCGATTGTTCCGTCTGTCCTTCGATCCCTATCACTGTGTGGAGCGGCGATGGGGCGCGGAAGGCGCCACCTGCCGCGATGGTCCGCTCAAGCGCCGCTGGTACGAGGCGCAGCAACGCCTGCGCAACCAGCTCGACCGCTCCTATGAAGCGCGGATGGATTTTGCCTTGGGCGACCTGGAAGAAGGGCGCGGCGGCGTTTCATCGCCGCCGGACACCGACACCGCCGCCTTCCTGCGGACCCGGCGCTAGGGCCTGTTGCCGATGGCGTCGCGGATCTTTTCGACCACTGCATCGAAATCGAACGGCTTCCTGAAGAATTCCGCTCCGTTCAGTTCCGCCGCCATGTTGGTCTTGCCGCTATAGCCGCTGGCCAGGATCACCGGCAGGCCCGGCCTGTTCTCATGCACCCATTTGGCCAGCGCAAACCCGTCCAGCGGCGCCATCTTGATGTCCGAGAACACCAGGTCGACATGGTCGAGCTTCGACAGGATATGGATCGCCTCGGCGCCGTTCTCGGCCTGCACGACCTGAAAGCCGGACTCGGTGAGGATTTCGCTGAGCACGCCGCGCACCAGATATTCATCGTCCACCAGCAGCACCGTGGGCTGGTGCGGCGTCGACTGTGGAAATTGAATGATTTCGGCCATGACTGGAATCCGCCCCCGGTTCGGTCAGACAACCGGCGGGCACCCGTCCGGTTCCGTACCAAGCCGGAATTTTTTCATTAAAAACAACTTACTACCGCGCGCGCGACAGGCCGTGGCGCATCTTGGTTACAAATTGTCATCCACTTTCAACAACTTGCGCGATACGTGCGCTGTGCCGGGGCTTGCGCTAGAATCGCTGTGGGCAAAGGGTATGAGATGAGCAAGCTGCAAAGCTTTGCGATGGCGATGGTGCTGGCGGCCCTGGGCGTGGCCGCCCTGCTCCAGATCATCGATGTCGATCCTGTGCTGCGGCTGGTGAGCATCGGCGCGCTCGGTACCGTCTCCATCCTGGCCGCGATGGTATTCTTCATGTTCGCCTTTGGCGGCCGGGACTGAAGCAGCGGCCGTGACACAGGGGCTTCAAGTAAGCGCCCGTCTCTACAAGCCACTCCACAAACAAAATGGGCGCCGGTGGAAACCGGCGCCCCTTGTTTCTTTCAGGCCGTTGTTAGCGGCGGGCCGCCAGCGACCAGAGATGGGCGACCATGGCGTCCTTCTCCGGCGCCTTGACGGCGTTGAAGGTCTTCAGGGCATCGGCCTTCATGCCAGCCGCCATCTGGGCATGGCCCAGGCGGATCTGGCCGTTCGCCGCGTCCTTCATCGGCTTCTTCACGCCTTCCTGGATCAGCGGCAGGCCTTCCTTGGCCTTGCCCTGCGAAACCAGGTCTTCGCCGACCTTCACCAGCGCGTCGCCCTGCGGCTGGGCGCGGGCGGCGGCGATGTTCTTGGCGAGGTTTGCAGTGTTGGCGGCCGCCTGAGTCTTGGCCAGGTTGAGCAGGCGGGTGCTGCGTTCGTCATTCAGCACCTTGGCGGCGATACCCTTTTCCGTCACGGACTGGGCTTCGGCGGCGTTGCCCAGCTGCAGCGCAAGCTGCGCCAGCAGCAGATAGTCATCCTTGGTGCTGATGTTGCTGGTCATCATGCGCAGGCGGTTGATGTCGAGCGAGTTGTGGTCCGACAGGCCGCGCGACCGCTCGGCCAGGCGCAGCAGGCTCTTCCACTGCTCAGGCCGGCCGGAACGCGCAACCAGGGTTTCCAGCGACTGGCGCTGGGTGGCTTCGTCGCCGGTCTCGTAGGCACAGCGGCCCAGCATTTCCAGCATCGCGTCGTTCGGGGTCGAGAAGGTCGAGCGGATGTAGCGCACGCATCCCGGATAATCGCCGGCACGGTAATAGGCCTGGGCGATGATCTGCATTTCCTGGGCGCCGAGCGCGCCCTGCTTGCGCAGGGTATCGGCGCTGGCGATCACGTCGCGGAACTTGCCGGCATTGTAGTCATTGGCGAACTTCGCCTTGGCGCCGGCCGGGGTCGAGGTATCGCCCGACTTCACGGCGATGAAATTGCGCATCGCGTTGATGATCTGGGTGTCGTCGGCGGTCTTGCCGGGCGCGCCGTCGGCTTCGTTGACCTTGGCCATCGCGCCGCGATAGTTGCCGGCCGTGGCCAGGGCCTGGGCTTCTTTCAGGGCAGCGCCGACGCGGGCGCTGACCGTTGCAGCGGAAGCCGGGACGACCATCGCCATGGCGGCGGTGCCGAGGAAAATCGCCGCCAGGGCGGCACGCAGATTACTCGCAGTCATTACACGACCTCTTTCGCATTCGTCTAAAAAACGGAAAAGCGCGCGGGTTCGCCGCACGCTTTTACCGACGGCTGTGACCCTCACAGCCTAGTTATACTGATCAATCCCCGTGAAGCCAATATGGGTGGCGCCCAGGCGCTGGGCATCCGCCAACACCCTGGCAACCGCGTCATATTTGGCCAGACGGTTGGGACTGACGTGGATTTCGGGCTGCGGATCCTTCTTGGCCGCGTCCGCCAGATAGGCGTCCATGGTCGAGCGATCCACCGCCGTACCGTTCCAGATGACGGTGCCGTCAAAGTCCACCACCAGCTCCACCGTCTCCGGAATGACCGTCGGCGGGTTGGGGTTGGGGGCGGGCATGTCCAGCTTCACCGCGTGAGTCTGGATCGGCAGGGTAATAATCAGAAGGGTCAGAAGAACGAGCATCACGTCGATCAACGGCGTGGTGTTCATTTCCACCATTACTTCGCCTTCAGCTGTACCTGAACTCATTGCCATGGCGAATTACCTCAATAGCTGCTGGCGTCCAGAGCATGGGGTTCGGTGACGAAGCCCACTTTCTGGATACCGGCCTGCTGACAGGCCAGGATGACGCGACCGATCGCCTCGAAACGCACACCCTTGTCGCCGCGGATGTGAACTTCGGGGAAGTCGATGCCCGCGGCCTGAGCGGCTTTCAGGGCATCGACAAAGTTGCGGCGCATAGTCTGCTGATCGACCGGAACGTTGTTGTAGTAGATCGTTTCGTCCTCGGTCACCGCGATCACGATATTTTCCGGCTTCGTCACCGTCACGATATTGCGATAGGTCGGCAGCGAAAGCGGAACGGTCTTGTTGATCACCGGGATGGTGACGAGGAAGATGATGAGCATCACGAGCATCACGTCCACCAGCGGTGTCGTGTTGATCGTAACGTTCAACTCTGCAACGTCATCTTCGACGGCATGTTGGACGTCAACGGCCATAAGCGTTACTCCGATTCAGCGTGTGTGCGACTACTTGCTCTTGCTGATCAGATAGGCCTGCAGGTCGCCCGCGAAGGCGCGCAGCTTCTCGGTGATCACCTTGTTGCGGCGGATCAGGTAGTTGTAGAGCAACACGGCCGGAACCGCGACGCCCAGACCCAGAGCGGTCATGATCAGCGCTTCGCCGACGGGACCGGCAACCTTGTCGATCGAGGCCTGGCCGGCGACGCCGATGCCGATCAGGGCGTTCAGGATGCCCATGACGGTTCCGAGCAGACCGACGAACGGCGAGACCGAACCGACCGAACCCAGGAACGCGATGCCGCCCTGCAGACGCGCATTGGCGTCTTCGAGCTGGCGGGTCAGGGTCATGCCGATCCAGTCGCTCATGCCCACCAGGGTGGTGCCGCCGGTCGAGGCCTTCAGGCCCGCTTCGGCGATGCCGCGGAACACGGAGTTCTTCGGCAGCTTGTCGACGCCTTCATTCAGCGTGGCGGAGGTCCAGAACTTCTTCTCGACGACCTGGGCCTGCGAGAGAATGCGCTGCTGGTCGATCCACTTGGTGAAGAAGATGTACCAGGTGCCGGCCGACATGATGGCCAGGCAGCCCAGGATCGCCTTGGAGATCCAGTCGCCTTCTTCCCAGATGTGACCCAGCGAATACTGGTTCGGGACGGGGGCGTCCGAAGCGGCAGCCTTTTCGGCGGCCGTCGGGGCGGCAGGAGCCTGAGCAGCAGCCGGTTCCGCGGCCGGTGCGGCAGCGGCGTCGGCGGCGGGCGCGGCGGCCTGCAGCGCGTAAACCGGAGCAACGGCGCTCAGGCTGGTCATGGCGACGATGGCAACAGCGACCGTCAGTTTCTTGAAGTTCATTTTTCTTACTCCGTGAAAATTCAGATTAATGAGGTGAGATGAGGATTACCTGGCGTCTTTAAGGTCCCATTTGACCGAGACGCGGGTCGAAACGGCGATGGGGGCGCCCTGGTTGGTCGGCGGCTGCCAGCGCCACACGCGCTTGACGTGATCGCAGGCGGCCTGGTCGAGGCGTTCCGAGCTGGAGGAGGTGATGACCTTGCAGTCGTCCACATTACCTTCGGTGGTGATGTGGACTTCCATCAGGGTGGTGCCCGATTCATTCAGGCGCACCGAGATCGGCGGATAGGGCGGCAGGGTGCGCGTGCGGGCGATGGGGCGCAGCGGGTCGCTGCTGGCCACGGCCTTCGGCGGGGCCGGCGGCGGCTTGGGCGCGGTGGTGACGGCGGCGGGCGGCGGCGCGGTGGCGACCGTGAAGTCGGGAACGATGGCGACCGGCGGCGGCGGCTTCACCAGATCCGGCGGCGGCGGCGGCGGGGCCTTGGGCGGTGTCTTTTCCGCTTCGACGGTCGCCTTGATGTCGGCCAGCTGTTCCATGATCGCACCCTGGTTCAGGGCGGCGACCAGGCCGAGGATGGCAACGACATGAATGGCGGCCACGATGGCGACGCTGCTGGCGCGGCTGGCGGCGCTCTTCTCTTCGATGTGCAGATGATTTGGACGTTCCATGCGCTCTCACTCAAGACAGGAAAAGACCCGGCACCTGCTGCGCCCGGTCCGACAAAAACTCTTCGAGATCGATTTAAGTCTAAACCCGAAGTTTACCCAACCTGGCGCCTATGACTGGCGCCTTGCCGGCCGCTTTTAAAGCAATCGGTTATGCTCTTTGCAAGAGGCATAACTGTTCCTTCTCCCGCAGCCCTCTCATCATCCCACTATCCCTGTCGGAGGCAAAGCTTTTCCCCACGACAGTTGATGCATTTTGCGGCTGCTCACTTCGCATCTGCAACATGGGCTTTGGTCGAGGTTAAACCTCGGAAGCAATGATGGAATTCGTAATTTTGCGTATAGACTCATGCATCCGGCAGTCGCGATTTCGTGTGCAGCGGCGCACAGGAATGCATCGTTTTTTTGCAAGCCGCAGGTTCCCTTGCGACATTGTTGCTTTGTCTCATTTGTTGGCGATGCTTGGCGATGTCATGCGCCGGCGAACGGCGATAAGGATTCTTGCGACAATCACGAAGGACGAATGATCAATGCGATATCTGCATACCATGGTGCGTGTTTCCGACCTGGACGCCTCGCTGGATTTCTACGTGGGCAAGCTGGGGCTGGTGGAGGTCCGCCGCATGGAGAACGAAAAAGGCCGGTTTACATTGGTGTTTCTGGCCACGCCCGATGACGCCAAACGCATCCGGGCCGAGGCCAGCACCGAGCTGGCCGCCGAGAGCCCGGTGATCGAGCTCACCTATAACTGGGACGAGAAGGGGTATGCCGGCGGGCGCAATTTCGGGCATCTCGCCTATCGCGTGGGGGACATCTATGCGGTGTGCCAGAAGCTGATGGACGGCGGTGTCACCATCAACCGCCCGCCGCGCGACGGCCACATGGCCTTCATCCGCTCGCCCGACGGCATCTCCATCGAGCTTTTGCAGGAAGGCACCCTGCCCCCCAAAGAACCCTGGGCCTCCATGCCCAACACCGGAAGCTGGTAACCTCATCCTGTCATTCCCGGCCGAGGCGCGCTTGCGCCGAGGGGAAGGGAATCCAGGCATTTAAACCTGCGCGAACGGCACCGCCTGGATTCCCTTCCCTCGCATCGCTCGCGATGCTCGCCGGGAATGACACCGACAAAAAACCCCACCATCGCTGGCGGGGTTTTTCATTTTACGGCTGTTTCCAGGTTCAGGGGATCGGCACCGCCGTCACGCGGCTGGCGGGCCGCTCCACCACCCACAACGTCTTGCCGTGCGGCTCCAGCGCGCAGGGCCCTTCAAGACCGGTCCTGAGCGTCTTCAGGGTGGCGACGTCGTCCTTCACCGTGACGGCGCTGACGGTGCCGTTGCCGCTTTCGGCCAGGTACATCACCCCGCCCTGCGCCCGCATGCCGTCGGGCGACTTGAGCACGCGCGGGGTGTGGACCTGCACCGGGTTGCCCGGCTTGGCGGAGGTGGCGTCCGGAATGCGGTAGAGGCCGCCCGCCCACACCGTGTTCACGTAAAGCTGCCCGTCCAGGAAGGTGAGGCCGTCGGCGCCATACAGCGCCGAATTGTGGCTCACGATTTCAAAGCTGGCTGCGCCGGGGCGCAGGCGCAGGATCTTGGCGTTGGAGGTGTCGGCGACATACAGCGCCTTGTCCGGGCCGACGACGAAATCATTGCAGATGTTGGTTTCCTCGGGCAGCGGGATATTCACCTTCGGCGCGCCGGTCTTCAGGTCGAAGCTGCGCAGTATGCCCTTGCCTTTCAGCAGCGGCGAGCCGCGGTTCATGCTGACCATCTCGCAGGCCCACAGCGTGTTGGAAGGCCCGTCGGCCAGGACGCCAAGCACGAAGGCCGAGGGGCGCATGTCGATGAACTGCTGGGCCACGGCCTGGCCGGGCGCCGCGCGGTAGATCCGCGCGTCCTTCTGCGAGCCCAGATACAGCGTGCCGTCCGGCCCCACGGCCATGCTTTCGGGGCGGGATTCCGCCTCGCTGGGCGAAACCGAGGTCTGGGCGATGGCGCCGCTGGATGCGGCCAGCAACGCGATAATGGCGACGGCAATAGTCTTCATGGAAATCCCCCTTTGGCTTGTGCGGCGATCTTCGCCCGTCATCTTGGGCGGATTTGTGACCACATCAACACCCCTGTGGCTACGAACAAAAAACCCGCCGTCTTGCGACGGCGGGTTTTGTCTTTTCGCGAATGTTTTTTAGATTTTGCCCAGCACGCTGATGATGCCGACCTGGGTGGTCGAGCCGTTGTTGCCGCGCACCCAGTCGTAATTCACGCCCACATGCCAGGTGTCGGTGCCCAGGCCCAGGCTGGCGCCCGCAAGCACGTTGCCCTTGTCCGGATCGGGACCGACGAAGGTCAGGACATTGCCGGCCGTGCCCAGGCCGCCGGTGGATTCGAAACCGGCCTTGACCTTCACCGGCTGGCCCAGAAGTTCGTAGCGATAGCCGACCCGCCCGCCAGGCGTCAGGTCCATGCCCCATACCGACACCGATTTCTTGAAGTCCACGCCCAGCGCGGTGCGCGCCGAGTTGGCGTAGTAGGAGCCGACCTGCAGGTTGAAGCCCGGACCGCCGCCGGTTTCAATATAGCCCTCTTCGCGCATGGTCAGGCCGTCGAAGCTGATATAGGGGTCGGTGTCGATGCCCAGGAACTTCAGCATCACGCCGCCCTTGGCGCCGATCGCGCCCATCGCGGCGGCGCGCTTGCTCTCGGCGATGCGCGTCGTGCCGGCCACCGCCAGCGGACGGGTGGTGTTGAGCTGGCCGTAAGCGGCGCTGAGCTGGGTGTCCAGGAACACCTTGCGGCCCTGCCAATGGGTATAGCCGGTCAGCATGAACCACTGGGTGTTGGTCTTGGTGGCGCGCGGCAGCTGCTGGGAGACATCGCCGGTATAGAAAGTGAAGGCGCCGCCGTACCAGCCGTTGCGCGGGGACCCGCCATCCACGCCCAGCGCGAAGCCGAAGCCGTGATCCTTGTAGGAGGACAGCGTGCCCGAGCCGCCAACCCGGCCCTTGTTGTTGATCTGGCCGGTGAACTCCTCGGCCCAGAGCGTCATTTCGCCCGGCACCTTGCCATACTGGCGCAGCAGGCGCTGGCGCGCCGCCACCGGGCCGGTGGCCTGGTCGGTGATCAGGATGGCGATTTCGCGCGTGCCGCCCGAAACGTCAGGCGAGAATTGCGAGAAGACCTGCGAGGCCTGCTGCTGGCTGGCCAGCACATTGATGCCGCTCGAAGCCACGTTGGGCGTGTTGTAGACGGTCATGCTGGTGGCCACCGCCGCGCCCAGGTCGTTGTCGGTGGAAAGCGCCGCCGCAATGAAGGGGAACTGGTTCCGGGCGTCGCCCGACAGGTTGAGGCCCGGCGAGCCATCAGCGTTCAGCGCGTTGACCGAACGCGGCTTGAGCTGCAGCACCAGGGTCGTCTGGCCACCGGAGGTGCCGAGCGCCAAGGGCGCGATCCGGCTTTCCGCCGGGGTTTCGAACAGGAAGGGCGTGTTCTGGCCCAGCAGCGCATTCTGGTCCGCCAGGGAGGTGTCGGTCAGGACCGGAGCGCGGAAAAGTGTGACGGTCTGCACCGTGGGGGCGGCGACCGAGGCGGCGGTGAAGCCCGAGGAAATGAAGGTGCCGAACTGCAGCGCCAGCTGGGCGCCCGAAATATTGACGTTGTTGGCCTGCACCACCGGATTCAGGCTGTTGAGATTGGCCTGGGCGATGGACAGGCCGACAGTGGCATTCGTCTGGGTGAAGAAGTTGTTGGCCTGCAGCGAGGTGGCGGTGTTGGCGATGAAAAGCTGGCCGTTATTGTCCACCTGCACATCCAGCGCGCTGACGCCGGCGCGGATGTCGGCGTTGACATAACCATAGCCGCCGACATGCAGCCGGTGACCCTGGCCAGAGCCGAAGGTCAGCAGGGTCGCGCCGGTGGTCGGCGCGCCGTTGCTCGGGCGGCTGGTGAAGGATTCGCCCACCACCGCATAGTTGGTGGGTGTGTTGATCACGCCGGTGGCGTTGGCCGTGCCAGCCGCGCCGGTATTGCCGACATTCAGCGTGTTGCCGTTGCCGGCCGAGCTGAACAGCACGTCGCCCAGGAGGACGCCGCTATTGTTGACGGTGGTGCCGCCGGTGGTGGAGGACGACAGGTCAATGGCGCGCTGGATGTTGACCACCACCGTGCCCGCCTGGGGCGTCAGGGGCGTGTTGGCGGCTTTGACGGTGCCGGCATTGTTGATCAGCTTGAGGCTGCCGGACTGGTCCACAATGGCCTGCGAGAGCAGCGTGAAGGGCGTGGTGGCGGTGGCCACGTCACGGGCCGGCGTGGTGGTATTGGTTTCCGCGGTGGCGGTTATGGTGGCGCCGCGGCCGATATTGATGGCAGGGACCACCGCGTTGGTGGCGATGGTCAAAGCCGTGGCGCTGCCCTGTCCCACGCCCGAGACCCCGGCGGTGATCGAGCCCGGCGTCAAGGTGGTGCCGCCGACGGTCTGCTTCATGATGTCGATGCGCGGAACGGTGGCGAAGTCACCGATATACATGGCGGTGGCCGAGATGGTCCCGGCGTTGCGGTTGGTGATGTTGGTCGCGGCCAGGGCCGTGATGTCGCCGGTGCTGAGGAAGCCGCCGGTGTTCAGCGCCGGATTGGCGTTGACGCCGGTGCAAGTACCCACCGAGGCGCTGAGGCAGGTGACGATGGCGCTGCTGGTGCCCTGGATCACCAGGGCCGCGGTGGACAGCTGCGGATCCATCGGCTGGGCGTAGATGTTGCCGCGGTTGATGAAGGAATAGCCGGGATTGACCGCATCAATGTCGGCGGTGACCGGCCCCAGGATGGCCGAACCGCGCGGGGTGAGCGTGGTGGCGGACACCGACCTGGCCGGATCGATCAGGAAGGTCGGCGCCACCACGGTGGCGTTGACGATGCCGTTGGACGAGATCAGCGCCGTGGGAATGTTGCTGGAGGTGCCCGGACCGGCATTGACGAAGCCGCCGGCGATGGAGCTGGCGATGACGATGGCCGAGCCGCTTTCCGCATTGCCGCCGCGCGCATTGGGCGTGCCGGTGCCGACCAGCGAGATGGCGCCGGAATTGACGAAGCTGCCGCCCGAAACGGTGGGGCAGGCAAAGCCCGCGGGCTTGCCCGCATCGCTGGCGCAGGAATTGATGCCGCCATTGACCTGGATGCCGATCAGGCCGGGGCCGGCGCCCGACAGGGCGCCGCTGTTGACGAAGTTGCCGTTCACCTTGCCGTCGAGAAAGAAGATGACCGAATTGGACTGGGTGGACCCTTGGGCGGCGTTCTGGATGACGCCGCCGCCGCCGAACAGGATGTTGCTGGTGATCGTGGTGTCCGAGGCCAGATGGAAGGCGACGGAACTGTCGCCCTGGATCAGCATGCTGGATTGGGTGGCGGTGACCTGGGCGCCGACGGTGCTGGCGGTCAGCGACGTCAGGGTGATGGGGGCATACAGGGTCTTGCCGCCATAGACATAGATGCCCTTCTTGCCGGCGCCGGCCCCGGCAAGATCGATCGTGCCGGTTGAGGTCAGGCCTGCCGAATTGGGAAAGATATTGCCGGCGGAGGTGTTGATCGCCACGCCAATGGCGTCGCTGGTGCCGGTGTTGGCGAGAAAGCCGCCATTGTTCAACGAATGGTTGGAGCCGATCGTCGCCGCCGCGATGGCCGCGGTGGTGATGCCAATGCCGCCGGTGGCCGCGATGATGATGTTGCCGGATGTGCTGGTGGACAGCGGCGCGGTGGTGTTGGTGGAGACGGTGATGTCGGCGCGCGCGGCGGGAACGGCCGCCAGCAGGGCAGCCGCAGCGGCGGAAAGCATCAAACGGTGCTTGGTCAACGCAACCTCTTTCAAAATTCCTGCACTAGGCTCACGGTCGTGGTCCCGGCATTGCCTGTAGGGAAGGTCCGCATCCGAACCCGCCACCTGGCGTCGAAATCGCCGGCAGCCCACCCGTTTGTCCTGTGCCAGGACACCCGCCGCCCCAATGGGGGTCTAAGGGGTCCTGCCAGCGCCTTTGTACCCGGCTATGGTCCCGGTTCAACAGCAAATTTCGCGCGTGGAGCGCCCCCGCCCCCCAAATAACTCCGGCGAAACGGGGCCTTGGCCGGCTTATTACCGGGCATTGGCGCGCTTATTAATGGGACATTAGGTCTGGACGCGCAAAATCGGGGGAGAAAAGCCTCAACCCGTGAATTTTTTGACATGACCAGCGCCCGCCATACAGGCTTCGCCAAGCTGACCCAAAAGGACGTGAGCGCGGCCATCGCGCGCCACGAAATGCTCTATTCCGGCCGCATGGGCGGGGCGCGCGCCGTGTTCGCCTTCTGCGATGTCTCCGGCCTCGACCTGGCGGGGCGAAACCTGGCCGATGCCGACTTCACCGGCGCGGTGATGGAAGAAACCAATTTCGCCGGCGCCAAGCTCGACACGGCCAGCTTCTTCGGCGCCGACCTGCGCCGCTGCAATCTTTCCGGCGCCTCGATGCGTCGCGCCGACATGCGCGGGGCATCCTTGCGCGGCGCCAACCTGATCGGCACCGATCTCTACGAGGCGGACCTGCGCGAAGGCACCATCGCGGAAAAGGACAAATACGGAAACCTGCGCGTGCTGCAGCATGACATCGGCGCTTCGGAATTGCCGGCGGCGATGATGAACAGCGCCAACCTGTCGGGCGCCAAGATGACCGGCGCCATGGCGGTGCAGGCCGATTTCACCGACGCCATCATGAAGGGCTGCCGCCTGACCCGCGCCAACCTGCGCCAGGCCCGCCTGACCGGCGCCAACCTGGAAAATGCCGACCTGTCGGGCTGCAACCTGACCGGCGCCGACATGGCGGGCTGCATCCTGATCGGCGCGACCATGGATTTCGCCACCACCCATGGCGCGGACATGAGCAAGATCCTCACCGAAGCGGCCGTGCCCGACGTCAACCAGGTGCTGATCGTCGACAAGCTGCTGGAAGACCATACCCGCTGGGCCGAAAGCAATGGCCGCGACGGCAAGCCCGCCGACCTCACCGGCATGGACCTGCGCCACGTCACCTCCCTTTCCCACCGCATGCTCACCGCCCTGATCGCGCCCGACGCGCTGTTCTATGGCGTCAACCTGGAAGGCGCCTCGCTGCAAGGCTCCAACCTGGCGGGCTGCGACCTGCGCTCGGCCAAGCTGGGCGGCGCGGACCTGCGCGGCGTCAATCTTTCGGGCGCGCAGCTCAACCATGCCGACCTGCGCGACACCAAGCTGGGCCCGCTGATGATCGCGGGCGGACGCCTGCTGCCGGCGCGGCTGGACAATGCCCAGGCCCGCTATGCCGATTTCCGCGGTTCGGATTTGCGCCGCGCCCGCCTGTCGGGCTGCGATGCCTCCTACGCCAATCTCGGCGACGCCGACATGCGCGACACCGAGATCGAAGGGGCGGATTTCACCGGCGCGAAGCTGCCCGGGCGCTTTGCCGAGGCCCTGGCCGCGACGGCCTGAACACGGACATCAGCCGGTCTCCTGCAAGCGATCTGGGCAGGCAGCTCGACATCTCGGCCTGATCGCGGTCTGCAGGATTGACTTGCGTCCATATTTCCATAATCTATGAAATATGGAATCGGAAAAAGCCGTTCAGAAACTCTCGGCACTGGCGCAGGACGGGCGGCTGGCGGTGTTTCGCCTGCTGGTTCGGTGCGGGCCGGACGGCATGGCGGCAGGCGATATCGCCCGCAAGCTCAAGACCGCGCCCAACACCATGTCGGCGCAGCTTCTGCTCCTGTCCAACGCCGGCCTGATCCGCGCCCGCCGCGACGGACGCTCCATCATCTATGCGGCGGATTTCGACGCGATGAGCGCCCTCCTGGTGTTCTTGACGGAAGATTGCTGCGGCGGACGCCCCGAAATCTGTGCGCCGCTGGCATCCGTCGCCACCGGCTGCTGCCCACCCAAAAAACGGCTGCGCGCATGACCTACAATGTCCTGTTTCTCTGCACCGGCAACTCGGCGCGATCCATCCTCGCCGAGGCGATCCTGAACAAAATCGGCGCCGGACGCTTCAAGGCCTATTCCGCCGGATCGCAGCCCCGGGGCGAAGTGAATCCGCACGCGCTCGAATTGCTGGGGCGGCTGGATTACGACATCAGCCAGTTTCGTTCCAAGCCCTGGGATGAATTCGCCAAGCCGGATTCGCCCAAGCTCGATTTCGTCATCACCGTTTGCGACAATGCGGCGGGCGAAGTCTGCCCGGTCTGGCCCGGCCAGCCGATGACCGCCCATTGGGGCATGCCCGATCCGGCGGCGGCCGAAGGCAGCCCCGCCGAAATCGCGGTGGCCTTCGCCGACACCTACCGCATGCTCAACAACCGGCTTTCCGCCTTCGCCAATCTGAAAATGTCGGGACTGGACCGGCTTTCCCTGCAGCATCAGGTATCGGATATCGCCAAGCACTCATGATTACCATTTATCACAATCCCGATTGCGCCACGTCCCGCAACACGCTGGCGATGATCCGCAATTCCGGCAACGAGCCGCAGATCATCGAATATCTGAAGACACCGCCCCGCCGCGCGGAACTGGTCGTGCTGCTGCGCTTGATGGGTTTGACGCCCCGGCAACTCCTGCGGGAAAAGGGCACGCCCTACCAGGAACTGGGTCTCGGCGATCCGGCTAGGACCGATGACGAACTGATCGACGCAATGATGGCCCATCCCATTCTTATCAACCGGCCCATTGTCATCGCCCCGCTGGGAGCAAAACTGTGCCGCCCGTCCGAAGAGGTGCTGGACATCCTGCCCTCCTCCCAGCGCGGCGCGTTCACCAAGGAAGATGGCGAGCGGGTGGTAGACAGCAACGGCATGCGGTTGATCTAGCAATGGCCCGCGGTCAACGCCGCCTCGCGGCGGAATTTCTTGGCACGGCGTTCCTGCTGATCGCGGTGGTGGGTTCGGGGATCATGGCCGAACGCTTGGCGGGCGGAAACATGGGGATAGCGCTGCTGGCCAACGCCATTGCCACCGGGGCGGCGCTGGTGGTGCTGATCACCATCCTGGGTCCGCTGTCGGGCGCGCATTTCAATCCCGCCGTATCCCTGTTCTTCGCGCTGCGCGGCGAGATGGAATGGCGGGTCGCGGCGCGGTACGCGTTGGTGCAGATCATCGCAGCCATCATCGGCGTATGGCTCACCCATCTGATGTTCGCCATGCCGGTGCTGGAAGTCTCGACCCATCTGCGCGACGGCCCGCCACAATGGCTGGCGGAGGCCATCGCCACGCTGGGATTGCTAGGCGCCATCGCGGGCGGGCTGCGTTTCGCGCCAGCCTCCATCCCCATGCTGGTGGGGCTTTATATCACCGGGGCCTACTGGTTCACCGCCTCGACCTCCTTCGCCAATCCCGCCGTCACCATTGCCCGCGCGCTCACCGACAGCTTTTCCGGAATTGCGCCCGCATCCGCGCCGGGCTTCATCGCCGCGCAGCTGCTGGCCGCCGCCGCCGCGGGGCCGATGCTGAAATGGCTTTTTGCCGAGCCCGCCTAGGCGCCGTCGGCGCGCAAGCGGTAGCCGACGCACTGCTCGGTCTGGATGAGGCTGGGCTGCTCAGGCCGCCATCACCGCGCTCTTGGCGCGGATGAACTGGGCCAGGCGCGACAGCGAGACCTTGGCCTCGTTGCGCCCTGCATCCATCTGGAACAGGTGGCCCATCCCGTCATAGATCTCGACACTGACCGAGACATTGGCGTCGGCGGCGCGGTCGCCCAGCTTCGACGCGTCGTCGCGCAATATTTCGGTGGACCCGGCATGGACCATCACCGGCGGAAAGCCGCTGAGGCTGGACCAAGCCGGCGAGGCATAGGCATCGCAGGGATTGGATTTTCGCAGATAGCTGCGGGCGCAGAGGAACAGGCTTTCCCATTCCAGCGCGGTGTCGGTGCGGCGGTTGCCCAGCACCGACAGACCCGACAGCGACAGGTCGGCCCAGGGCGACATGGCCGCGATACCGCCGGGCATTTCCAGGCCGGCATTGCGCACCGCCAGCGCCACCGCAAAGGCCAGCCCCCCGCCCGCCTCGTCGCCCGCCAGGATGATCGAGGTGGCCGGCATGCCCTTGGCGAGAAGGGCGCGATAGCTGTCGATGCCGTCGCGCACCGCGGCGGGAAAGAAACATTCCGGCGCCAGACGGTAGCCGACGGAAAAGGCGCCGACGCCGCTGGCTTCCACCAGCTTTCCCACCAGGGGGCGATGGGTTTCGGGGCTGCCGGCGACAAAGCCGCCGCCATGGAAATAGAGGATGGTGCGGGCCGGATCGCTGCCGGGCGCGCGCACCCATTCCCCGCCGATGGGGCCAAGCTGGCCGGGGCTGACATCCAGCGCCCCCGACGCCGCGCCGAACCGGACGAACATGGCGGCATAGCGCGCCCGCACCTCTTCGATGCCGGAGGGGTACTTGGGGGTCGCCAGGTTTTGCGGCCAGATCGCCATACAGGACCGAAGCAGTGTTTACCCTGATAACCTAACAAAAAATCGGGGGCACCCCAAAGGATGCCCCCGATCTTGCTGAATACCACAAGGGACCGTCAGGCCGCCTTCGAACCTTCAATGGTCTTGAGGTCCGGAGCATTGATGGCGATGCGGCGGGGCTTTTTTTCCTCCGGCACGCGGCGCTCCAGGTCGACATGGAGCAGGCCGTTTTCCAGCCTTGCCGCCTTCACTTCGACATGCTCGGCCAGCTGGAAACTGCGCTCAAAGGCGCGCCCGGCGATGCCCTGGTGCAGGAAGGTCGGCTTTTCGGCCTCTTCCTTCTTGCCCGAGACGGTCAGCACCCGGTCCTTCACATCCACCGACAGGTCCTTCTCGGCAAAGCCGGCGACCGCGACGGTGACGCGGTAATTATTCTCGTCGCTGCGCTCGATGTTGTAGGGCGGATAGCCCTGGTCGGCGCTGGTGTCGAGCAGGTTGAGAAGATGGTCGAAGCCGACCGTGGAACGGTAGAACGGGGAATAATCAATACGCATGAGACAACCTCCTAAAAGCGTTGCGGTTCGCCCCGCCGGAAAGGCCCGCGCCGGGCATGGAACCGGGCCCAAAAGGCGCCCGGCAAACCGTATTTAGGAAAGGAAAAAGGCCCTTCAAGACCCTTTGCCGGCCTTGAAATACCGGTTTAAGTGCCTAGGAAACCCCCGATTCCGTGAATTTTTTCCATGGTCCCCGCCGCCACCCTGTTCGATCCGGTGCCCATCAAGGCGGTGGGGGCGCAGCTGCGCGCCGCCCGCTTCGACGCCGACCCTGGCGTGGCGCGCAAGGGGGTCTGCGTCCTCCTCAACGGCCAGACCGAATTCATCGAGAAGTATTTCGAGGTGATCGACGAACTGCGGGGGCGCGGTTTCGCGGTGGCGACGATGGACTGGCGCGGCCAGGGCGGCAGCGCCCGGCTGCTGGCCGACGATCACCGCAAGAGCTTCATCGGCGATTTCTCCGAATACGACCAGGACCTGGACACGCTGCTGAACTGGATCGTCACCCCCATGCTGGCGCCGGGCGAAAGGCCGGTGGCGCTGGCCCACTCCATGGGGGCACACAATCTGCTGCGCGCCCTCGCCCACAATCCCGCGCGTTTCGCCTGGTGCGTTCTGAACGCGCCGATGATCGCCATCTCGCTGCGCGGCCAGCGCCAGTTCCTGGTGGCGGCGGTTACGGCGTTTGAAATCTGGCGCGGCAACCGTGGCGGTTGGGTCTGGGGGATGGAGGCGCGCGATCCCCACAATGTCTCCTTCTCCACCCAGCTGGTCACCTCCGACCCGCAGCGTTTCGAGCGTACCCAGATGCTGCTGCGGGAAAATCCCGACCTGCGCCTGGCGGGCGCGACCTGGGGCTGGCTGGCGGCGGCCATCCGCTCGATGAAGTGGCTGCGCGGCCAGGCCGAGACGATCACCACGCCGCTGCTGGTGGTGGGCGCAGGCAAGGACCGCATCTGCCTGACGCCCGAAGCCAGGGCCTTCGCGGCGCGCGCGCCCAATGCGCAATATGTCGAGGTCGCGGATGCGGGCCACGAAATCCTGATGGAGAAGAACGCCATCCGCGCGAAGTTCTGGGAAGCGTTCGACGCTTTCGCGGCCGGACAAAAAAAAACCGCGCCCGGTTAGGAGCGCGGCTCTTTTTCACAACAACGCTGTTACTGCGCGACCTGGCCAGCCGGCTGTTCGGGCTGGGCCTGGGCGGGAGCCGCGGCTTCCGGCTGCGCCGCATCGGGCATCGCGGCCTGGGCCGGCATGTCCTGCGCGGTGACCGCGTTCGGCGAGACCGCCACGCTGGACTGCGGATTGGCGATGGCCACGTCAGACGGCGACGGGGTCGGCGACACCCGCTCCGGGATCACCACGGCCTGTTGCGCAGGCTGGGTGGTCTGGGCCTGGCTATCGGCATTCATCCGCACCGCGGCACCTTCAGAGATGGGCGCGCTGCGCCTGGCCCCAGATCGGCCACCTGCACTTTCTCGTCCACGATCAGGGGCGCGGGATTGGCCAGCCGCAGGATGGATTTCCTGCGAAACAGCTCGGGCACATACTGGCGCGCATAGCGGGCCAAGAAGATGAAGCGGTTGACCAGGCCCAGGATCGCGCCGCTGCGGCTGTCGACAATGGCTACCGCGCTGACGCCGGGGTGGCCGACAAGCCAGTCGAAACACTCGCCGCAACTGGTGCGCTCGCTCAAGCAGGACGTGCGCGCCGCCAGCATGCCCGCTGTCAGCACGTCGCGATTTGCTGCGCTGTCGTCTTCGTGCCGCACACAGGACCCCGTTCTTGCGTTGTGCCAACGCTAACGGGGCGCGAATGAGTGCCCGGTTAATGGGCGGGATTTGTTTCGTGAAGCTATTGTGACGGCCCCCGGCCCGCCGCCTGTACTGCGGGCTCACGCGCTGTTGCGCGCCGCTCCTCACCCCTTGAGCAATTCCATCACCTGGGCATGCACGCGCCTGTCGCCGCAGGCCAGGGTCCTGGAGCCTTCGCGCCAGGGCTCGCCGTCCCAGCCGGTGATGATGCCCCCCGACCCTTCGATGATCGGAATCAGCGCCGCGATGTCCCACCGCTTGAGCGCGCTTTCGACCACCACATCGATGAAACCCATCGCCAGAAGAGCGTAGATATAACAGTCGCCATGAAAACGGGTCATGCGCGCCCTGGCTTTCACCCGCGCGAAGGCGTCCTGCTGGTCGGCGGGCATATAGGCCGACGGATCTGTGGCGCAGAGTATGGCGTCCTTGATGTCAGGACATTCGCGCACTTTCATCACAGTGCGGCCCTCGCCTGTCGTCAAGACGCTGCGGCCATTGACGCCCAGGAAGCGCTCGCCCAGCACCGGCTGGTCGAGAATCCCCAGCACCGGCACGCCGTCATGCTCCAGCGCGATCAGCGAACCCCATTCATGCCGCCCGGTGATGAAGGCGCGGGTGCCGTCCACCGGATCGAGAACCCAGCGCCACTTGTTGGCGGAAAGGCCGGCGGGCTTCTCGCCATACTCCTCGCCCAGGATCGCGTCCTGGGGGCGGTCGCGGTCGATGATGGCGCGGATGGCGCGCTCGGCGCCCCTGTCCGCTTCGGTGACGGGATCGTAGGCATGCACGCCCGGCTTGTGCGTCACCTCGATGCGCTGGCGGAAATAGGGGCGGATCGCCGCGCCCGAGGCATCGGCCAGGCGGTTCGCGAAAGCGATCATTTTTTCTTCGACTGTCATGGTGCGTTTATAGATGCAGCCGGGTGCACCCCGCTAGGTGCCTGACGGCGACCTAGGCCGGCAGCGAACGGGGCGCGAACAGGATAACGGCCATTCCCGCCAGACACAGCGCCGCGCCGGTCGGGTCCCATGTATCGGGCTTGTGGCCTTCGATCATCCAGCCCCAGATCAGCGCTGCCGCGATGTAGATGCCGCCATAGGCGGCGTAAGCCCGTCCGGCGAACGGGCTGTCGGCGATTGTCAGAAGCCAGGCAAAGCCGGCCAGCGCGATGATGCCCGGCACGAGCCAAAGCGCCGGCTTGTCCAGGCGCAGCCAGGACCAGAAGGCGAAACAGCCGGCAATCTCCAGAACCGCCGCGCCCGCAAAAGCAAGAAGGGAATTCATGCCGCGCGCCTTTTCAATCTGCCCCGGCTCAGCACCAGCCAGCCGCCCACGCCCGATACGAACGAGCCGGCGATCACGCCCAGCTTGGCGGCCGCCACGCCGGCTTCATCGCTGAAGGCCAGCGCGCCGATGAACAGGCTGATGGTGAAGCCGATGCCGCACAAAAGCGACACGCCATAGACCGCCGTCCAGTTGGCGCCGGCCGGCAGCCTGGCCAGCCCGCTCTTCACCGCCAGCCAGCAGGCGCCGAAGATTCCGATCTGCTTGCCGATGAACAATCCCGCCGCGACGCCCAGGGTGATCGGCTGCAGGAAGGTGGCGGCGGTGATCCCCGCCAGCGACACGCCGGCATTGGCGAAGGCGAACAGCGGCACGATGAAGAAGGCGACCACACCCGTCAGACGTTCTTCCAGTTTCAGCGCCGGCGACGCCGCACCGCGCCCCTTGGGGATGACGAAGGCCAGCAGCACGCCGGCAATGGTGGCGTGGATGCCGGACTTCAGGACAAGGAACCACAGCACTGCGCCAAGCAGCAGATAGGGCGCAAGACGTTTCACGCCCAACCGGTTCAACCCCTCCAGAATCGCCAGTGTCGCGGCGGCAAGTCCCAGGTACATGGGCGACAGGCCTGAACCGTAAAATACCGCGATGATCAACACCGCGCCCAGATCATCGATGATGGCCAGCGCGGTGAGAAATATTTTCAACGACACAGGCGCGCGCGACCCCAGCATCGCCAGCACGCCCAGCGAAAAGGCGATGTCGGTGGCGGTGGGAATGGCCCAGCCATGCAGTGCGCCGTCCCGGTTGAGCGCGGCATAGATCAGCGCGGGCGCCACCATGCCGCCCAGCGCCGCCGCGCCCGGCAGAGCCCGGCCCGCCCAGGTGGAAAGCTGGCCTTCGCTCAGCTCGTGGCGGATTTCCAGCCCCACCAGCAGGAAGAACAAAGCCATCAACCCGTCATTGATCCAGTGATGCAGGCTGAGGCCAAAGGCCACGATATGCAGGGAATCAAAATAGGCGCCCGACAAGGGCGAGTTGGCGACAGCCAGCGCCAGCACCGTCACCCCCAGCAGCAGAATGCCGCTGGCCGCCTCGCTTTTGAAGAATGTCCGCACCATGGCGGAAGCCTATCCGCAGCGACCTGCAAGGGCGAGCAAAACCGCTGGCGGCCTCACGGCTCGGGCGCGTGACCGCGGCGGAGCCGGTTGGGGTCCTTAGGCGTCGGCCGTCTGCTTGGCGCGCTTGCGCTCATGCGGCTTCAGCGCCCGCTTGCGCAGGCGGATGTTCAGCGGCGTCACCTCGACCAGCTCGTCGTCCTGGATATAGGCCATCGCCTGTTCCAGGGTCATCGGCACGATCGGAGTCAGCTTGACGGCTTCGTCCTTCGAGGTGGTGCGGATGTTGGTGAGCTGCTTAGACTTGAGCGGATTGACGTCCAGGTCATTGTCCTTGGCGTTCTGGCCGATGATCATGCCTTCGTAAACCTTGGCGCCGGTGCCGATGAACAGCTTGCCGCGTTCCTCGATGTACCACAGGCCATAGGTCACCGCTTCGCCCTGCTCGGTCGAAATCAGCACGCCATTGATGCGGCCGCCGACGCTGCCCTTGTGCGGGGCATAGTCCAGGAACATGCGGTTCATCACGCCGGT
>CANKIV010000002.1 GCA_947482125.1 Alphaproteobacteria bacterium | reverse complement strand
TGCCGATCGATGCCGCCATCCAGGCGAACCTGCGCGAAACCACCACCCGCGTGCTGGCGACCCTGACCCCGCGCGAGGAGCGCGTGCTGCGCATGCGCTTTGGCATCGGCATGAACACCGACCACACGCTGGAAGAGGTCGGCCAGCAGTTCAGCGTCACCCGCGAGCGCATCCGCCAGATCGAAGCCAAGGCGCTGCGCAAGCTCAAGCACCCGTCGCGCTCGCGCAAACTGCGGTCGTTCCTGGACAACTGATGCTGCTGACACTGCTCAAAGGCAAGATCCACCGCGCCACGGTGACCCAGTGCGACCTTCACTATGAAGGCTCGATCAGCGTGGACAGCACGCTGCTGGAACGCGCCGGGATTTTGCCGCATGAGCAGGTCGATGTGCTGAACATCAACAACGGCAACCGTTTTACGACCTATGCCATTCCCGCGCCTGCCGGCTCGGGCACCATCGGCATCAACGGTGCCGCTGCCCGCCTCGCCCAGAAGGACGACCTGGTCATCATCATCGCCTATGCCCGCATGGAAGAAGCCGAGGCGAAAGTCTGGCAGCCGCGCGTGCTGCTGGTGGACGGCGCCAACCGACCGCTGGCCCCCAACCTCCGCATCATGGAAACCTGAGAGAAAACGTCACGTATGGCCGGCTTTAAAGAAACCAAGTTCAACGACCGTATGGATACCGCCGCCAAGGCGCGCGCCGATATGCTGGCCAAGGCCAAGCTCCGTGCCGAAGCCGCCAAGGTCAATTTCGAATCCAAGACCGAAGAGCGCAAGGCGATCGCCGCCGCGCGCGAGGAACGCGCCGCCAAGCGCGCCGAGGAAAAGCGCCTGGCCGCCATCGAGGCGGAAAAGCGCCGCATCGCGGAAGAAGCCGCGCGCAAGCAGGCGGAAATCGAGGCCAAGGCCCAGGCCGAGCGCGAGCACGAGGAACGTGTCGCGGCGATGGAGGCCCTGGAACTGGAACAGAAGGCCAAGCGCGACGCGCGCTATGCCGCCCGCAAGGCCCAGAAAAAGAAGGGCCGTTAGGCCCGGTATTTTTCTTTTCCCAACCGTCACAATCCGGTCTAGGCTTTTGGCCGGGTTGAGCCTGTTGCTCCCGAGCTTTTTTCAATGGTCGTACGGCGAGGCCTTCGGGTTCGCCGATGCTCCAAAGCCGTCGCGCGAAGTTCCCGCTTCGCCCGGTCTCATCAACAATTCGAAGGAAGGGACCGAGCGCATGGCTTTGGTGCAAGACAAACAGTTCAAATATCCGTCCGAGGACGAGTGCCTGGTGCGCCGTCTGGGTTCCGGCGTGATGGCGGCCTGGTCGCATCTGCCGCCCGAGGCGCGCGAAAAAATCCTCAGCGAAGCCAAGATGGCCTGGGACCGCGAATATCAGGTCTCGCATCTGCCCGACAAGCTGAACGCCATTATCCGGCGCCGCCAGGGCTGAGTTACGGCTCGGCTAGGCAATTATCGACAGCAGCACCAGCACCAGCCCGATGATGGACACGGTCCAGATCAGGGTGCGAAGCACCGGAATGCCCGCGGCATAGACCGGCACATAGAGCAGGCGCGACCAGAAATAGAGATGCGCCCCCCAGGCGCTGAGTTCGCTTTCCTTGACCAGCACCGTGACCAGCATCACCGCCACGGCGAAATAGACGAAGGTCTCGCGGAAATTGGCGAAGGCGCGCTGGAAGCGCCCGGCGATCTTGCCGACCGACGGCGCTGGCAGGTCGCGCGCCGACATGTTGTACGCCAGGCCCTGGTCCTTGGTCGCCATGGTGGTGGCGATGACCAGCTGGACCAGGCCCAGCACCACGCTCCAGAACAGAAGCTGAAGTTCAATCGAACCGGTGAAAATTTCCATGATATCCTCCCCGTTGAATGGGCCGATCATAACGGCAAAGACGCGGATAGCGGAATATCAGTCCGCGCGGTAGTTGAAGCTGATGGAAATCCGCTGCCCCCGCGCCGCGTTGGGCTCGACGCCATGGCGCAGCCAGCTTTCCCACAGCAGCAGCATGCCGGGCTTGGGGCTAACGTCCACGAAGCTGCGGTTTTCCGGGCGCGCCGTCTTCTTCTTGGGCGGCGCGGCCATCAGCATCGGCAAGCGCGGGTCCTCGAAGCGGATGGCGCCGGACTTGGGCGGCACCGTCACATAATAGGTGCCGCTGATCACCGAATGGGGATGGATATGGGGGGCATGGATGGCGCCCTTTTCCATCACATTGATCCAGAGACTGTCGAGGCGAAGCTTGCGCCCGCCCATGTCGAACTGCAGCTCGCGGGCGAAGGCGGCGACCTGCTTGGCGATGGCCTTTTCCAGGGCCGCGAAGACGCTGGCGCGGGTGGTGAGGTCGTTCAGCGAGGCATAGGAGGTGTAGCCGCCATAGCCGTGCTCCCTGGCCCAGCGCTGCCCGGCCTTGTCCTCGGCGGCTATGCCCAGGCAGGTCTTTTCAAGGTCCTGTGCCACGCTGATACGGCCGCGGTGCAGTCTGGTGACAAAAAGCGCGTCGGACATGGTTCCCCGTTTAGGGTTTATTGGCTCTTCACCAGCTAAGCTGCCTGCAAATAACAAGGCAAGTGGGGCAGTTCATGGATTCCGATCTTCGCATTCCGGTCACCGCCGCGGTCTTCGCCGCCATGGCCGTCCTGTTGTCCGGCTGCATGGCCTATGACGCGGTCTCGACCGTCGCCAGTGTCGGCGGCTCGGTGGTGCGCACGGGCGCCTCGGCGGTTTCGACCACCGGCGACATCGTCACCTCGCCGTTCGACAGCTCGGACAGCGACAAGGCCGAACGCTAGACCCGGAGAGGCCGCGAACCCGCAGGGCATCGCGGCGCGAACATTAAAAAGAGTTCTTCCGCTCGCGGATTTCGGCGAACACCGTGACGGTGTCTTCCTTTTCCATGCCCAGGCTTTTGCGGATTTCCGCCGAGTCCGGCCTGAGGAACGGGTTGGTCTGTTTTTCCAGTCCTAGCGTGGCCGGGACGGTGGGCTCGCCCGCCGCGCGCGCGATATTCACCTCGTTCATGCGCGCCTTCAGCGCCTGATTGCCGGGTTCCAGCGTCAGGGCGAAACGACCATTGCTCTGGGTATATTCATGGCCGCACCAGATTTTGGTGTCGTCGGGCAGGCGCATCAGCTTCGACAGGCTCTTCCACATCATCGCCGCATCGCCTTCGAACAATCGCCCGCAGCCCAGTGTGAACAGCGTGTCGCCGGTAAAGGCGTTGCCGTCGATCACAAAGGTGATGGCGCCGCGTGTATGGGCCGGCACTTCCAGCACCTGCACCTTGTGGCCGCCCAATTCCCAGTCCGAACCTTCCTCCACGCCGCTGTCCAGGCCGGGAATGCGCGCCGCGTCCTTGGCCGGCCCGACCACCACCGCGCCGGTTTCCGCCTTCAACGCCAGATTGCCGCCGGTGTGGTCCAGGTGATGGTGGGTGTTGAGGATATGGGTGAGCTTCCAGCCGCGCCGCGCCAGCGCCGCCTTGACCGGCTCCGGCTCGGACGGGTCGACCACGGCGCAGACATCGCCCGTCTTCACCAGATAGGCGTAATTGTCGGATAGGCAGGAAACAACTTCGATTTCGACCGGGGCGGGCATGCACGTCTCCTTGAGCGGCGTGAAGACTAGCAGAGACGTATCTATGAACAACCGCCGGGAAAGGGTTTAATCGGCGCCATGCCGCAGGATGTGCGTGAACTGGCCGATTTCTACCATGCCCCGCTGGGGCAGCTGGCGCGGCGCACCATCCTGCGCCAGATCAAGAATTTCTGGCCCGACATGAAAGGCCGCCGGTTGCTGGGTTACGGCTTTGCTGTTCCCTATCTGCGCGCCTTCGCCGATGCCGAGCGCGCCATCGCCGCCATGCCGTCCCATCTGGGTGTCATCACCTGGCCGCAGGGCAGGAATGCCGCCCTGTTGTGCGAGGAAGAGTCCTTGCCGTTTCCCGACGTCTTCTTCGATCGCATCCTGATCGTGCATGGGCTGGAAGGCGCCGAAAGCCTCAGGCCGCTGCTGCGCCAGCTTTGGCGGGTGCTGGCGCCGGAGGGGCGCATCCTGCTGGTGGCGCCCAACCGCGCCAGCCTGTGGGCGCAGATTGACCGCTCGCCTTTCGGCCAGGGACGCCCCTTTTCGAAAATGGAGCTGGACGGGATTCTGAAAGGCGCGCTGTTCCAGCCTTGCCGCTGGGAGCGGGCGCTGTATGCGCCGCCGCTCACCACCATCACCCGCAGTGGCGCGGGCTGGGAAAAAGTGGGCGCGAAACTCTTTCCCGCCATCGGCGGGGTGCATGTGGTTGAGGCGACCAAGTCGCTTTACGCCGCCGCCACGCCGGGTCTGCCCCAGGCGGCCAAGGCCGAATTGAAGGCAGCCTCCGACTTCAATTTTTCTTCAGAAGGAAAATAGCGCCCTGGGCGAACAGGTTGGGGCCCATGTAACTGTCGGTCAGCCGGGCGGGATTGATCCTCGTGGTGGTGCCCTTGTCGCTCAGGGCATGGGCCTCGACCGTGGTGGCGCCGCATTCGCGGGTCAGGTCGACGAAATCGGCCAGGGTGCACAGATGGATGTTGGGGGTTTCCGACCAGGAATAATCCAGTGCCGGGGTGCGCGGCATGCGCCCGCCGGTCAGGAGCGACAGCCGCACTTTCCAATAGCCGAAATTGGGCAGCGACACCGCCGTGCGCCGGCCGATGCGCAGGAGATGATTCAGAACCGCGCGGGGCTTTTCCGTGGCCTGGATGGTCTGGGACAGGATCACCGCGTCGAACACCTGTGCCGGATAATCCACCAGGTCGCTGTCGGCATCGCCCTGCACCACGGCCAAGCCCCGCGCCACGCAGGCATTCACATTGGCCTGGGAAATCTCGATGCCGCGGCCATCCACATTTTTGGTGCGCACCAGATGTTCCAAAAGCGCGCCGTCGCCGCAGCCGACATCCAGCACCCGCGAACCGGGGCGGATCATGTCGGCAATGGCGGCCAGGTCGGGACGCAAGCCGTTCATGTCAGATCGCTCGCGGCGTGATTGATGAAGCCGCGCACAGTGGCGAACATTTCCGGTTCGTCCAGCAGGAAGGCGTCATGGCCCTTGTCGCTGCGGATCTCGACAAAGCTGACCTGCGCCGCCACCGCGTTCAGGGCATGGGCGATGCGCTTGTTTTCCACCGGCGGGAACAGCCAGTCGCTGCTGAAGGAGACGATGCAGAAACGCGCCGCATTGACTCGGAAGACTTCCGACAACAGCCCGCCATGTTCCTCGGCCAGGTCGAAATAGTCCATGGCGCGGGTGATGTAGAGATAGGAATTGGCATCGAACCGGTCGACGAAACTGGCGCCCTGGTGATGCAGGTAGGATTCGATCTGGAAGTCGGGCGTGAACTGGAAGGACAGCGCCTCGCGATTCTGCAGGGCGCGGCCGAACTTGTTCTGCAGCGCCATCTCCGAAACGTAAGTAATGTGCGCCGCCATGCGCGCCACCGCCAAACCCTTGGAGGGGCGGGTACCGTGCAGCTGATACTCGCCGCCCTTCCAGTCGGGATCGGCCATGATCGCCTGGCGTCCCACTTCGTGGAAGGCGATGTTCTGCGCCGAATGGCGCGCGGCGCACGCGATCGGCACCACGGCGCGCAGGCAGTCGGGATAGGAGGCCGCCCATTGCAGCGCCTGCATCCCGCCCATCGAGCCGCCCACCACCGCCAGCAGTTTCTCGATTCCCAGATGCTCGACCAGCCGCTTTTGCGCCCGCACCATGTCGCGGATGGTGACCAGCGGAAAATTCAGGCCATAGGGCTGGCCGGTGGCCGGATCGATTTCCGCCGGGCCGGTCGAGCCCATGCAGCCGCCGATGACATTGGCGCAGACCACGAAGAAGCGGTCGGTATCGATCGGCTTGCCGGGACCCACCATGGTGGTCCACCAGCCGGGCTTGCCGGTGAGTGGGTGCTCGCTGGCGACAAACTGGTCGCCGGTCAGGGCATGGCAGATCAGGATGGCGTTGCTCTTGGCGGCGTTGAGCGCGCCATAGGTCATGTAGGCAACCGTGAAGGGCGCGAGGCTGCGGCCGCAATCCAGGGGCAGCGGCGTGTCGAAGGTGACCGCCATGCCGACATTGGCCGTGCCCGTCACGGGACGCAGAAAGCGGGGAGCCTCGGTCATCGCCTATCCTCAGGGAAAGCGTAGCTAAGATGGGCGGACCTGCAAGTCAACGAAGGCCCTGCGAATGACAGGTCTGCTTTGCTTTTGGGGCAATCCCGCCCTATCAATACGGCCCTTTTAAGTGGTCGGCCCCGCTGCCGCTCAACGCCCTTCTGAGCCCCTGTTTAACGATGAACCCGACCCCCAAACCCGGCCTTCTCGACATCTCGCCCTATGTCGGCGGGCGTGCCGCCGTGCCCGGCGTCGCCAAGGTCATCAAGCTGTCATCCAACGAATCCCCCATCGGTCCCAGCCCGGCGGCGCTGGCGGCGCTGGACCAGGCCAAGGCCAGTGTTGCGCTCTATCCGGAAGGCTCTGCGGCGCTGCTGCGCGAAGCCATTGGCGAAGTGTACAAGCTCGACCCGGCGCGCATCGTCACCTCGGGCGATGGTTCCGACGCACTGCTCACCATGCTGGCCAATGCCTATCTGCAGCCCGGCGATGAGGTGGTGTTCAGCGAGCATGCCTTCCTGGTCTACAAGATCGCCACCCTGGCCAACAGCGCCACGCCGGTGATCGTACCGGAGCGGCGCACCAACCAGGCGCTGAAGGTGGATGTCGATGCCATGCTGGCGGCGGTGACGTCCAAAACGCGAATGCTGTACATCGCCAATCCCAACAATCCCACCGGCTCGTACCTGAACCGGGAAGAGATGGCGCGGTTGCATGCCGGCCTGCCCGGGGGCGTGCTGCTGGTGATCGACTCTGCCTATGCCGAATACGTCACCGCCAAGGATTATGAAGCGGGCATCGAGCTGGCGTCGAAGTTCGACAATGTGGTGATGACCCGCACCTTCTCCAAGCTCTACGGCCTGGCGGGCCTGCGCATCGGCTGGATGTATGCCTCCGCCGCCATCTGCGACGTGATCAACCGCATCCGCGGACCGTTCAACACCGCGCTGCTGCAGCAGCTGGCAGGCGCCGCCGCCGTGCGCGACCGCGATCATTTCTGGAAGGCGGTGGAGCACAACAACAAGTGGCTGCCCTGGATCACCGCCGAAATCCGCAGGACCGGTCTTCGGGTGGATGACAGTGTCGCCAATTTCGTGCTGATCCATTTTCCGCAAGGGGAAAAAAGCGCGGTCAATGCCGACGCCTTCCTGAGCAAGAACGGGGTTATCCTGCGCGGTGTGGCCAGTTACGGCTTGCCCGATTGCCTGCGCATGACGGTGGGTACCGAGGACGAGAACCGGCTCGCGGTGTCGCTGATCCAGCAATTCATGGCGGCGTAACAAGATGGAAGCTTTCAGCAAGATCGCCATTATCGGATTGGGCCTGATCGGCTCGTCCATCGCCCACGCGACGCGGCGCGGCAAGCTGGCGAAAGAGATCTCCGGTTTTGACGCCAGTGCCGATGTGCGGGCCCGTGCCGCAAAGATCGGTTTTTGTGACACGGTGCCGGATGACATCGCGGCGGCGGTAAAAGGCGCCAGGCTGGTGATCCTCTGCACGCCTGTGGGCGCCTACAAGCGCGTCGCCGAGGCGATCGCGCCCTATCTGGATGCAGGCGCGATCCTGTCGGATGTGGGTTCGGTCAAGGGCGCGGTGGTGCGCGATGTCGGGCCTTTCGTGCCGGCGGGTGTGCATTTCATTCCGGCCCATCCCATCGCCGGCACCGAATTTTCCGGCCCCGAAGCGGGATTCGCCAGCCTGTTCGATGGCCGCTGGACGATCCTGACACCCCTGCCGGGCGCGGACGCCGGTGCAGTGGCGCGGCTGCGCGGCTTCTGGGAATGTCTGGGCAGCCAGGTGGACGAGATGGAAGCCGGGCATCACGACCTGGTTCTGGCCATCACCTCGCACCTGCCGCACCTGATCGCCTACAATATTGTCGGCACCGCCCATGACCTGGAAGCGGTGACCGAAGGCGAAGTGATCAAATATTCCGCCAGCGGCTTTCGCGATTTCACCCGCATCGCCGCCAGCGATCCCACCATGTGGCGCGACGTCTTCCTCAACAATCGCGAGGCGGTGCTGGAAGTGCTGGGCCGCTTCAACGAAGATCTCAGCCAGCTGCAGCGGGCGATCCGCGAAGGCAATGGCGAGCTTCTGTTCGACACCTTCAGCCGCACCCGCGCCATCCGAAAGGCGATCATCGAGATCGGCCAGGAAAGCGCCGCGCCGAATTTCGGCCGCGACCAGAAAAAACCCTAATAGAGCGGGGTTAAAGCCTGTGTCGCCAGGTCCGGTTCGACGGTCTGCGACAGCGCCGCCTTGCCGCCAAAGCCGCGCCACACCCCCATCGCCATCGGCCAGGGCATCTCGCCGCGCAGCAGTGGCGCATAGATTTCCGCCTTGCTGAGGGTGGCATAGGCCTGGACCAGCTTCTTCGGCGATCCGAAGCCGGTCACGGAATCGGCGCGCACCATCAGGTCAAGATTGCCGCCGTCGCGCTTCATGTGGAACTGGAACCGCCCGGCGGTCACGTCCTTGTTGCCAGCATTGACCAGGTCGAGGTCGAAACGCGCCAACCCGCTTGCGTCAGTGACGCTGCTGGCATGCAGGCTGCCGGCCTGGAACCGGATGGCGTGGCCGGCGCCGTTCGCGCCTGTCCAGGCCAGGCTTTGGCGGCCCGTCGCTTCATAGACGATCTTGCTGCGGCCATAGGTGAGGGCGTGCAGGGCGAACTTCTCGGATGACCAGGCAAACGGCCCATGGGCGCCTTCGCCCCGGATCTGAATCTGGGTGAAATCGGCATCGATGCGGAAGGGGAAGCCGCCCACGCTGACCGATTTCCAGTCCATGGTGACGGCGGGGATGACCTGATGGCCTTTCAGGGCCGCGAGCTTTTTCTCGAATTCGCCGGCTGCCCGCCACCATTGCGCGCTCACCCCGGCGGCCAAAACCAGCACCAGCGCGAAGGGCGCGTATAACCAGAAACGGCTGGAATAGGTCATCTGCGGCTAACTACACTTCGAATAGCCGCAGGACAAACAGGAATCGCAGCCTTCCAGCTTGACGAAGCTGGCATCGCCGCAGCGCGGGCAGAAACGCGCGCGCGCACCTTCCGCCGGAATCTGGGCATCGGGCAGTATGGACGGCCCGCGCTGGCCCATGAAACCGATCTCGACCAGGTGGCGCTCGATCACCTCGCCGATCGCCGCCAGCAGCGAGGGCACATAGCGCCCGTTCATCCACTGGCCGCCGCGCGGATCGAAGATCGCCTTCAGCTCGTCCACCACGAATGAGATATCGCCGCCGCGCCGGAACACCGCCGAGATCATCCGGGTCAGCGCCAGCGCCCAGGCATAGGCCTCCATATTCTTGGAATTGATGAAGACCTCGAACGGCCGCCGGCGCCCGTCTTTCTCGATGTCGTTGATGGTGATGTAGAAGGCATGGTCGCTGTCCAGCCATTTGATCTTGTAGGTGCAGCCCAGCAATTCGGCGGGCCGGTCCAGCGGACGGGTCATGTAAACAACGCCGCCCCGCGGCTCGGGTGGCGGCAGCGGCAATTCTGGTTCGCCGCCATCGCGCGCCATCACCGCTTCGGCGGCAATGGCCTTGGGCTCTTCCACCGACAGGACCGAACCGGTCACGTCATTGGGGCGATAGGTGGTGCAGCCCTTGCAGCCGGATTCATAGGCTTCCCGATAGACATGGGCGAAATCCTCAAAGGAAATCGCCGCCGGGACATTGATGGTCTTGGAAATGGCGCTGTCGATATAAGGCTGGGCGGCGGCCTGCACCGCCAGATGGTCCGCGGGCGCGAGGGTCTGGGCGGTGACGAAATAGCCGGGCAGGGCGGCGCCCTCGCCGAAGCGGTCTTCAAACGCGCGGAAGGCGTAATCGCTGACCGTTTCCTCGCGCTTGCTGCCGTCGGGCTGCAGCACCTTGCGGTTATAGCTGAAAGCGAAGACCGGCTCGATGCCGCTGGAGACATTGTCCGCGAACAGCGAAATGGTGCCGGTGGGCGCGATGGAGGTCAGCAGCGCATTGCGGATGCCAAACCGCGCGATGCCGTCGCGGATATCGTCCGGCAGGGCGGCAATATGGGGCCGCGCCAGATATTCACCCGCATCGAACAGCGGGAACGCGCCCTTTTCGCGCGCCAGTTCCATGCTGGCGCGATAGGCGGCATGGCTGATGGCCGCCAGCCAGGTCCTGATCAGATCCAGGCTTTCCGGCGCACCGTAGCGCACCCGGCAGAAGATCAGCGCATCGGCCAGGCCCGTGACGCCCAGCCCGATACGGCGCTTCGCTTTCGCTTCGGCCTGCTGCTCGGGCAGGGGAAAGCGCGACACGTCGATGGCATTGTCCATCATCCGCACCGCGGTGGCGGTCAGCCGTTCAAGCTCCGCCATGTCCAGCGCGGCATTTTCCTCAAAAGGGTGCCGGATCAGCTTGGCCAGATTGATCGAGCCCAGCAGGCAGGCGCCATAGGGCGGCAGGGGCTGCTCGCCGCAGGGATTGGTGGCGGCGATGGTTTCGCAATAGGCAAGATTGTTCGCGCTATTGATGCGGTCGATGAAGATCACGCCCGGCTCGGCATAGTCATAGGTCGAGCGCATGATGCGCTCCCACAGGGCCTTGGCCTTGATGGTGCGATAGGTCTTGCCGCCAAACACGAGATCCCAGTCGGCATCGGCCTTGACCGCCGCCATGAAGGCATCGCTCACCAGAACCGAGAGATTGAAATTGGATAGCCGGCCGGGCGTGCGCTTGGCGTCGATGAAATCCTCGATGTCGGGATGATCGACGCGCAAGGTCGCCATCATGGCGCCGCGGCGCGAGCCCGCGCTCATGATGGTGCGGCACATGGCGTCCCACACCTCCATGAAGGAGACCGGCCCGGACGCATCCGCGCCCACGCCTTTCACCAGCGCGCCCTTGGGCCGGAGGGTGGAAAAATCATAGCCGATGCCGCCGCCCTGCTGCAGGGTCAGGGCCGCTTCGCGCAAGGCCGAAAAGATGCCGTCCATCGAATCGGCGATGGTGCCCATGACAAAACAGTTGAACAGCGTGACGGCGCGCCCTGTTCCGGCGCCGGCCAGGATGCGTCCCGCCGGAAGGAACTTGTGTCCCGCCAGCGCATGGGCGAATTCCTGGGCGCGGGTGACGCGCTGGGCCGGCGCTTCGGCCTCGGCCAGCGCCATCGCCACGCGCGTCCAGCTGTCCGTCACGTCCTTGTCCACGGGCGTGCCGTCCGGCGACTTCAGCCGGTATTTCATGTCCCAGATGCTGGCGGAAATCTCGCTCATGCGTACGTAAAAACCATATCGGGCGGGGCTTCGCCACAGCTATAGATAGGCATGGTTGCCTAACGCACAAGGCGCGCAAAGGTTTGAAATATCAGGGTAAAAGAGCGGTCGTGGCGGTTTCTATGCGCTTTTCCAGCAAGGCCATGAAGTCGCCGCGCTTCAACCCGGGCGGAATCGTCTCGAGGAACGCAAGCGTGATGGTTCCGGGGCGCTTGAGAAAACCGGTCCAATAGACGCCCGAATTCAGCGCCACCGGCACGCACGCCACATCCAGCATGCCGTAAAGACCCGCCACGCCCGGCTTGTAGTCCGGCGGTGCGCCCGGTTTCTTGCGGGTGCCTTCGGGGAATATCAGCACGGGGCGCCCCTCTTCCAGCACGCGGCCTGCCGCCGCGCTCATTTTGCGCAAGGCCTTCGCGCGGGCGCCGCGATCAATCGGGATCGCGGCTGCCTTCCACACGAACCAGCCGAAAAACGGAACGAACAGAAGCTCGCGCTTGAGCACGATGCCAGGCCTGTCCAGCAGCAGATACAGAGCCAGCGTGTCCCACATGCTCATATGCTTGGCGGCGACCAGAACCGGACCTTTCGGCGGGGCCCCGCGAATTTCAAAGCCGATGCCGGCGAAAACCCTGAGCCCCCAGAAGGTGGCGCGCGCCCAGCTCTTCGCCAGCCAGATGGCTGCGCCGCGCGGCAGGAGCAGCACCGGCCAGAAGATCAGCGACAGGAGGACGGACAGGGCAGCGAACCACAGCAGGAACAGCAGCGAGCGAAAGATCGTCATCAACCCGCCTGGCATCAACGCGCCAGCCGCGTCGTCACCAGGCTGGCGAGATACTTGAAATACTCCCGGTGCAGCAACTGGGCGGTGCGCGGACGCTGCCACCAGCCGCTGAGAACCACGTTGCTCTGTTCCACCGGCCAGGCGATCAGGGTGATGTCCGGCATGGCGGTGGAAAATTCCTTCAGGGTGCGCGGCATGTGATGGCGGCCGGTCACGACGATCAGGCTGCCGAATTTGTTTTCCCGCGCCCAGGTGGCGGCTTCCTCGGCATTGTCATGGGTATCGGCGGCTTCATAGCCGATATCGGCGCAGCAGTGAAAGCGCGGGCCGCCGCCGGAAATATTGCCCACCGTTTCCTTGGTGATGGACAGCGAGGTGCCGGTGACCAGCAGCCGCTTGCCGACGCCGCCTTCGAGCATCTTCACGGCGGTGTTCAGCCGGTCGTCACCGCCGGTCAGGACCACGATGCCATCAGCCCTGGGCATTGCCGTGGGCGCGGCCGGAAGGTTGCCCACGAACAGCACGAAGCCGATCGCATAGCCAAGCAGCGCCAGAACAAGAACAGTCAGGAAAACGCGCAAAACAAAGCTCCTGCGGCCAAGGATAACAAAGCGCTCGCCGCGCTCAAAGGCCACGATGGACAAAGGCTAGTAGATCGCCCTGACCACCGAAAGCACCGAAAACCGCGCCGTGGCCCAGGCAATCAGCGATGTGGCGGCTGGTACCGTCGCCAGCCAGGGGATTTCCGTCCATTTCAGCGACAAAGGCGGCAGGAAGGGGACCGCTTCCAGGCCGAATATCTCCAGTCCGCTGGCGCCCAGGAAGAACAGCGCCGCGAAGGCGGTGCCCAAGGCGGCGGCAAACAAGGCGGAGATGAAATAATGCCATTCCACGGCGCGGGCGATGAAGCTGGGCAGCGCGCCCATCTGGTGCAGCAGCGCCACCATCTCATGATGCGCATCCAGCCCGGCGCGGGTGGCGAAGGACACCGCCGCCGCCGTGGCGCCCGCGATCAGCAGCAGGATGCCATAGGCCGACCAGCGCACTGCATCGGCCAGGCCCCTCAGCCGCGCGATCCAGCGCCGGTGATCGTCCAGGGTGGCATGGGGCGCGGCGCGCTTGAGATCGGCGGTGAGCCTGGCGATGTCGACATCGCTGCCCGGCGTCACCGACGCGTCGATCAGCCGGGGCAGCGGGATGCCCGCCACCACGCCATCCTTGCCGATCCAGGGCTCGACCAGGGCGTTGATCTCCGCATCCGACAGAAGACCGGCGTGGGCGATGCCGGGCGTGGCGTCCAATATGCGCAGCACGATCTTGGTTTCGCGTTCCAGCGCGGCGCGTGGTTCGCTGCCGGTTTCCGGCGGCATGATCTGTACCGTGACGCGGTCGGACAGTCCGCTCTGCCAGCCATGGGCGGCGCGGGTGGCGACCAGCGAGGCGCCCAGGGCAAGCGCCGCCAGGAACGCCATCACCGCGATGACGAAATCCAGCGGCGCGGCGCCCTTGTCTCTGGGAAGAATGTAGGTCGCGCGGTCACTCATGTGTTGGCCCTGAGTTCGACCAGCCGGCCTTCGATCAGCCGCATCTCGCGCGCCCGCGTCGCCTCGATCAGGGCGCGGTCATGGGTGGCGATCAGCACGGTGGTGCCCAGGCGGTTGAGTTCGGCGATCAGGCGGATCAGCCGCGCCCCCATTTCCGGATCGACATTGCCGGTGGGCTCGTCGGCGATCAGAAGGTCGGGACGCGTCACCACGGCGCGGGCGATGGCGACGCGCTGCTGCTCGCCGCCCGACAGGGTGGCGGGCCTTGCCTGCATGCGGTCGCCCAGCCCCACCCAGGACAGAAGTTCGCGCACGTCATGGGAGAAATCGCCCACTTTCTTGCCTGCCAGGCGCAGCGGAAGCGCCACATTGTCAAAGGCCGAGAGATGATCGAGCAGGCGGAAATCCTGGAACACCACCCCGATGCGGCGCCGGATGGCCGGCAGGTCGCGGCGCCGGGCCGTGGCCAGTTCGGTGCCGAACAGGGTGATCAGCCCCCGCGAAGGCGGCTCGGCGACATAAATCAGTTTCAGAAGTGTCGTCTTGCCCGCGCCCGACAGGCCGGTGAGGAAGGTGAAGGAGCCCGGTTCCAGCGAGAAGCTGACATCGCGCAGCACTTCGGGGCCCGAGCCATAGCGCATCCCGACATTTTCAAAACGAACCATGCGGCGGACCTTAAAGATTACATGCCTTGCGGTCATGGCCCCCGACCCCTATTTTCCTCATGTTTTTCAACAGGCCGGACATGATTCTCACCTGTCCCTCGTGCGACACGCGCTATTCGGTGGATGGGTCCAAGTTTCCCGTCGCCGGCCGCACCGTGCGCTGCGCCAAATGCGGCCATAGCTGGCACCAGGCGGGGGAAACACCGGAACCGGAAATCGCGCCCGAGATCGCACCGCGCGAGCCCGATCCGGAGCCGCGTGCGGCGCCGGAGGGCGCGGCTGCGGCCGATCCCTATCCCGTCAATCCCTCCTCCACCCGCGCCTATGCGCCTGCGGCCCATGCGCCGGTGCCGCGCGGCCCCCTGGCCCCCAAGCTGGCGGTGGTGGCCGGTTGGGTGGGACTGATCGCGGTGGTGCTGCTGATCGCGGTGTCGGCGGTGCGCTATCGCCAGGACATTGCGGTGATCTGGCCGCAGTCGGCGGGCGTCTATTCCAGCCTGGGCCTGCCGGTGAATTCCAGCGGCATTGATTTTCGTCAGGTGGATTACCGGCGTGAAAGCGAAGACGGCCAGATCGTGCTGGCGGTGACCGGCATGATCGTCAATGCCGGGGCGCGCGAGCTGCCGGTGCCCCAGACCGTGCGCGTTACCCTCAGCGACGCCAGCAAGCGCGAGCTGTATCACTGGAACTTCAAGCCCACCGCCACGATCCTCAAGCCGGGCCAGTCGGTGCCCTTCACCACCAGGCTTTCCAGCCCGCCCGCCGCGGCGCGCCATCTGGAAGTGCGTTTCGCCAAAGACGGATCATGAACCCGCCTGCCATCCTTTTTTCCGCCGAGCAGATTCAGGAACGGGTCGGGGTGATGGCGCGCACCATTGCGGCCGCGCCGCTCCGTCCCGACATCGCCATGCCGGTGCTGGTCGGCGGCTTTGTCTTCGCCGCAGATTTGCTCCGGGCGCTGGCCTGGGAAGGCGTGCCGCTGGATGTGGAAATGATCTGGCTGCGTTCCTATGGCGACAAGCGGGTGGCCAGCGCCGTGTCCATGGTGGCGGGGCCGTCCGAACAGATTGCCGGCCGCCATGTGCTGGTGATTGATGGCGTGCTGGATGCCGGTCGCACCATCGCCAAGGCGGTGTCGCTTATCAATGCGGCGGGCGCTGCCAGCGTGCAGGTGGCGGTGATGCTGGACAAGCAGCGCGGTGATGCGCTGGCCAAGGCTGACTATGTCGGCTTCACGGTCGGTGACGACTTCGTCATCGGCTATGGCATGGATGACGCGGGCAAGTATCGCGGGTTGCCGTACATCGGGAAGTTCTAACTCTTTTAATAATCGTGCCGGACGGGCGCGGAGCGCCCCTTAAATTAACTGCGCGCGAAGCGCGCGGGCCCTCGCTTCGCTCGGGTCGCCGGTCGCTCCTAGAACGCCTTTAGCAGCCTATCGAGATAATCGCGCTCGGCTTGCGGCCGGTTCATCTGCGCGGCGCGGCGGCGCAGTTCTTCCAGGATGGCGCGGGCCCGCGCCAGGTCGGCGGCGCCTGGAATTTTCACCCCCGAATTTCCCAGGGGAGAATTTCCGCGGCCCAGCGGATCTTCACGCCCGCCCGGCTGCTGGCCGCGCTGGCCCTGCTGCGCCAGCTGCTGTGCGCCCTGGCGCAAGGCTTCCAGCGCCTGGTTCTGGGAGCTGCCGGCATTGTCCAGATCCTTGCGGCCCAGCGCCCCTTGCGCCTCGCCCATCGCCTTGCCGGCTTCGCGCAGCTTCTGCGCCGACTTGCCGTCCATGCCCTTGAGCGATTCCTGCAATTCCTTTTCCAGCGCCTGCTGCTGCTTTTGCAACCCTTGCGCGCCGCCATCCTTCGGGTCGGCCTGGCCCTGGCGCTGGCGGAAGGTCTTGTCCAGCAGCGAGCGCTGCTTGCCCATCAGCCCGCCGAATTTCTGCAGCTTGTCATTCAGGGCCTTGTCCTGCGGACTCTGGCCCTGACCCTGCCCGCTGCCGCTTTGGGCCATGCGCATATTCTCCAGCATGGACTGCAGCATCGCCAGCAACTTCGCCGCCTCCTGGCGGTCGCCGGCCTGGGACAGCTTCTGGATCATCTCCAGAAGCTGCTGGATATCGTTCTCCCCCAGGGTCTTGGTGTCTGGCGACATCGGCGCCTGGCCGGGTGGCGGCGGATTGGCCGCCATGGCCTGCATGTAACGCTGCATCGCTTCGTTGTAGCGCTTGAGCAGCTCGTCGATGACCTCCTGCGGCGCCCCCGCCGCCATGGCGGCCGTGAGCATCGCCTGGAGCTTGCGCAATTCCTCCGCCGCCGACAGCAGCCCGCCGCGTTCCAGCTTCAGCGCGGTTTCCCACAGCAGGGTCTGCACCCGCTGGATATCCTTTTCGCCTTTGGCATTCTTCACGCCGTAAAAAGCGTTGCGCATGGCGAGATAAATGTCGTGCCGATCTTCATAGAAACGCTCCGGCTCGATGCCGAGCGCGTCCAGGGTCAGCAGCACGATGCGCCGTCCCTCGGCGTCGGACGTCGCCAGACGCTGGCGCTGTTCAATCAAGGCGCGGGCCAGGGGGTCGGTGAAGACCCGCGCCGGCAGGCGGAAACTGACGGTGCGGCTGACGCCCTTCTGGCCGATGGCGTCGCGCGCTTCCAGACGGCCTTCCACCATCAGCCCGGCATAGGGATGGCTGGTCAGGTCAACAAAGCTGGTCTGCGTCACCGACTTTTCCGACTGGCTGGGCAACGGCAGGTCGGCCACCAGCGGCCTGGCTGTCTTGCGATTCTTCGGAACGATCACGGCCTGGACCGTGGCGAGGCCGTAATCGTCGCTGCCCTTGAAGGCGAATTTCGTGGCCAGTTGTTCGGTGCGCGACGGCGTCGCGGTCAGGGTGATGCTGGGCAGGGCGTCGGGCACGGCGCGGATTTGCCATTTGCCGATTGCCTCGCCGCCCACCTGCACCCGCACCCGCGCATCGGCGGACAGGATCACATTGCTGGAATATTCCCCGTCGGTGCCGGCAAAGCGCGGCGCGGCGTTTGCGCCCGCCGTCAATCCCGGCGTACGGGGTGCGCCATGCACCCGCAAGTTCAGCACCGAGCCCTGTGGCGCGGTGATGATGCCGCTATCGCCGACGCGCAAGGATGTCAGCGGCAGGCCGGTATAGGGCGGTGGATCGATCCAGGCATCGATGCGCGCGGCCGCGCCCGCGCCGCTGTCAAAGGCCGAGATCAGCCGCACGCCGGTGTCGCCGCGCGCCAGCACCAGTCCTGCCGCCAGCGCGATCAGCAGGTACCAGCGCAAGCCTCGGGGATCGCGCTGGGCGATATCGGCCCGGGGCAGGCTCAGGCGAAAGTGGCCGGGAAGGCGGCGTTGGCGGTGCAGGTCCCACAGCGCTCGCGCGAAGGGATCGCTGCCTACCAGCACATCGTCCCTTTCCGACACGGGGCGATGGGTGAGGCCGCTGTCGCGCTCCAGCCGCCGGGCGGCGTCGATCGCACGGGGCCAGATGAAATCCTCAAAGCCATCGGCAAGCGACAGGGCGCTGGCGGTGATGGTGGCGGCGAGCAGCAACGCCTGCAGCGGCCAGGGGATGAAGGCGAAAATGCCGGTCAGCGCCAGCGCGAGATAGAAGCCGATAAAGCCCGCTGCCGGCCACAGCCGGGGCAGCAATCGCTCTAGGGCCAGAACGGCGCGCGCGAGAAGCAGCCGCCGATCCAGTGGATCAGTCGGCAAGCCAGTCGGGAATGCGGTCTTTGGCGACAAGATCGGCATGGCTTTCTCTGGGGCGTACGATGCCCCATTGCTCGCCCGCGACCAAGACTTCTGCCGCGCGCGGACGGGCATTGTAATCACCAGCCATCACCGCGCCATAGGCGCCGGCAGACAGGATTGCCACAAGATCGCCCGATTTGAGTTCCGGCAGCGCCCGCCCCGAGGCGAACAGGTCGCTGGTTTCGCACACCGGCCCCACCACATCGTATTTGGGACGCGGGGAACCCGGGGCCGGTTCCGACACCGCCACGATCTCGTGCCAGGCGTCATACATGGCGGGACGGACAAGATCGTTCATGCCCGCATCGATGATCAGGAAGGTCTTGGCGTCGCCGCGCTTGACGTAGATCACGCGGCTCACCAGCACACCGGCATTGGCGGCAATCAGCCGTCCCGGCTCGAAGGACAGCTTGCAGCCGAAATCCCTTGTCACCCGCGTCACCATGGCGCCATAGGCGGCCGGGTCGGGCGGCGGCGTATTGTTGTTCTCATACGGCACACCCAGCCCGCCGCCCATGTCCAGTCGGGTGATGACATGGCCGTCGGCGCGCAGATCCCGGATCAATTCCCCCACGCGGGTGAAGGCGGTTTCGAACGGCTCCAGGTCGGTGATCTGGCTGCCGATATGCACATCCACGCCCACGATCTCGATGCCCTTCAGCGCCGCGGCATGGGCATAGACCTCGCGCGCATGCGCGAAGGGAATGCCTAACTTGGTTTCCGATGTGCCGGTGGTGATCTTGGCGTGGGTCTTCGCGTCCACGTCCGGATTGACGCGCAGGGTGATCGGCGCGCGCCTTGCGATCGATTGTGCGACCTCGTTCAGCGCCACCAGTTCCGGTTCGCTTTCGACATTAAACTGATAGATGCCGGCGTCCAACGCGGCGCGCATTTCCTCGCGCGTCTTGCCGACGCCGGAAAAGACGATCTTGCCCGCGGGAATGCCCGCGGCCAGCGCCTTGGCCAGTTCGCCGCCCGACACGACATCGGCCCCCGCGCCCAGGCGCGCCAGGGTCTTCAGCACCGCGAGATTGTCATTGGCCTTGGCCGCATAGGCGATCAGGGACCCCGCGGGCAATGCGCCCGCGAAGACCTTGTAGTGCCGCTCCAGCGTGGCGGTGCTGTAGCAATAAAAAGGTGTGCCGACTTTCTCAGCCAGCTGGTCCAGCCGCACGCCTTCCGCGCACAGCACGCCGTCCTTGTACTGGAAAAAATTCACTATCGGCCTAGCGGGTTAGGTGGGCGCGAAGGATCGGGTTCGTCGCGGGAAGTCGCCTGGCCGTTGGGCCTTGCCAGATCGTTTTTCACGCCGCAGGCGGTGACCAGCAGCGACAGCGCCACAAGGATCAGGACATGTCTCATTTGAAGGCCGCCTTCCAATGCGCCACCTGCTCCTTCACCCGCGCCGGCGCGGTGCCGCCCAGGCTCATGCGCGATTTCACCGAGGATTCCAGCGACAGAACCGCAAACACGTCTTGCGTGATGGCGGGTTCGATCGCCTGCATCTCGGCCAGCGGCAACTTTTCGAGCGTCACGCCCTTGTCCTCGGCGGCTTTCACAATCGAGCCGGCGATATGATGGGCTTCGCGGAACGGCTTTTTCAATACCCGCACCACCCAGTCCGCCAGGTCGGTGGCGGTGGGATAGCCGGCTTCCGCTGCGGCCAGCATTTTTTGCGGGTTGGCGGTGAGGTCGGCGATCATGCCTGCCATGGCGGCCAGCGAAAGCTCCAGCGTGTCGGCGGCGTCGAACACCCGTTCCTTGTCTTCCTGCAGGTCTGTGCCATAGGTCAGCACCAGGCCCTTGACCACGGTGGCCAGCGCCACGAAATCGCCCAGCACCCGCCCGGTCTTGCCGCGGATCAGTTCGGCGGCGTCGGGATTTCTTTTCTGCGGCATGATGGACGAGCCGGTGGTGAAGGCGTCCGACAATCTCACAAAGCCGAAAGCCGGCGTCGACCATTGCACCAGCTCGCCCGCCAGCCGCGACAGGTTCACGGCGCTGATGGTGCAGGCCGCCAGATATTCCAGCGCGAAGTCGCGCGCCGAGATCGCATCCATGGAATTGCGCATCGGCCTGGTGAAGCCCAGCGCCTTGGCGGTGGCGTCGCGGTCGATCGCGAAGGACGTGCCGGCCAGGGCGGCGGCGCCCAGCGGCGATTCATTCAGCCGCTTGCGCGCATCCTCGAAACGGCCGCGGTCGCGCCCGAACATCTCGACATAGGCCATCAGGTGATGGGCAAAGGTCACCGGCTGCGCCACCTGCATATGGGTGAAGCCCGGCATGATGGTGTCCAGATGCGTCTCGGCCTGGGCCAGCAGCGCCTTCTGCAGCACCATCAAGCCTTCATCGGCGCGCACGCAGGCGCTGCGCACCCACAGGCGGAAATCGGTCACCACCTGGTCGTTGCGCGAGCGGGCGGTGTGCAGACGCCCGGCGGCGGGGCCGATCAGTTCGGCCAGCCGCGCTTCGATGTTGAGATGGATGTCTTCCAGCTCGCGCTTGAAGACGAAGGTTCCCGCGGCGATTTCCTTTTCGATGGCATCGAGGCCGCCCAGGATCGCCTGGCCGTCATCCTTGGAGATGATCCCTTCGGTTGCCAGCATGCGGCAATGGGCGCGGCTGCCGGCCAGGTCTTCACCCGCCAGGCGCTTGTCGAAATCGATTGAGGGGGTAATCTCCCTCATGATGGCGGCAGGACCGGAGGCAAACCGTCCGCCCCACATTTTGTTCGTGCTCATTTTTTCAATCCAAAGGCCATGACCAAGAAAATCATCATCAGCCTGTCTGTGATCGCAGCAATCGCGTTCGGGTTTCTATATGGGAAAGGCCTGCTTTCTGTCCATCAGGGGCTGGAGCCGCCAGCGTCGCTTGCCGCCCTGAAGCTGGAAAAGACGCCCCAAAACGCGCCTTCCGTGGGCTTTACCGACGCCACAGGCCGTCGTTATGCGCTGGAGACATTCCGGGGCCGCTATGTGCTGCTCAACCTGTGGGCGACCTGGTGCGCGCCCTGTGTCGCCGAACTGCCGGCGCTGGTGCGGCTGCAGGCGCGTGCGCCGGGCCTTCGGGTCATGGCGATCAACACCGACCGTGCCGGCGTGGACGCCGCCGCCTTCCTCAAAAGCCATGGCGCGCGGGCGCTGATCCCCTACCGCGATGTCGATGTGACCATGCTGAGGAGCTTCAAGGCCTATGGCCTGCCGCTGACCGTGCTGATCGACCCGCAAGGCAAGATCATCGCCCGCGCCGAAGGGCCGGCGGACTGGGATTCGCCAGAGGCGGTGAAGTATTTCAAGCGCGTGACCGGAAGCTAACGCGTCGGGACAGGATGTTCCCCGCGATAGTCGTAGAAGCCGCGGCCGGTCTTGCGGCCCAGCCAGCCGGCTTCGACATATTTCACCAGCAGCGGGCAGGGGCGGTATTTGGAATCCGCCAGGCCTTCATAGAGCACCTGCATCACCGACAGGCAGGTATCCAGGCCGATAAAGTCGGCCAGCTGCAGCGGCCCCATGGGATGGTTGGCGCCCAGCCGCATCGCGGTGTCGATGGCGTCGACATTGCCCACGCCTTCATAAAGCGTATAGACCGCCTCATTGATCATCGGCAGCAGAATGCGGTTGACGATGAAGGCGGGGAAATCCTCGGCATAGGCGGCGGTCTTGCCGACGCGCTTGACGATTTCCAGCGCCGCCTGGAAAGTCGAGTCGTTGGTGGCGATGCCGCGGATCACTTCCACCAGCTGCATCAGCGGCACCGGATTCATGAAATGCAGGCCGATGAAATTCTCAGGCCGGTCGGTGACCGAGGCCAGCCGCGTCACCGAGATGGATGAGGTGTTGGTGGCGATCAGGCACTTTTCGGAAATGCGCTTGCACAGATCTTGGAAGATCTTTTTCTTGATGCTTTCGTCTTCGGTTGCCGCCTCTATCACCAGGTCGCGGTCGCGCAGATCGTCCAGCGTCTGGGTGACGCGGATGCGCGCCAATGCCGGCTTGATCTGGTCTTCGCTGATGACGCCCTTCTGGGCCTGGCGCTGCATGTTCTTTTCGACGCGCTCGATCGCCTTGGACAACGCGTCCTTGTTGATGTCGTCCAGCACCACGTCATAGCCGGCCAGCGCCAGCACATGGGCAATGCCGGTGCCCATCTGTCCCGCGCCGATTACGCCAATTTTCTCAACAGCCATGTAATTTGCCTTTACTTGTACCCGCGCTTGCCGAGCTCTTCATCGATCTCGGGCAACGCTTTGAACAGATCCGCCACCAGGCCGTAGTCGGCGACCTGGAAGATCGGCGCCTCTTCGTCCTTGTTGATGGCCACGATGACGCGGGAGTCTTTCATGCCCGCCAGATGCTGGATGGCGCCGGAAATGCCCACCGCGATGTAGAGATCGGGCGCCACGACCTTGCCGGTCTGGCCCACCTGATAATCGTTGGGCACATAGCCCGCATCCACGGCGGCGCGGCTGGCGCCGACGGCGGCATGCAGCTTGTCGGCAATGGAATCCAGCAGTTTGAAGTTCTCGCCCGATCCCAGCCCGCGCCCGCCGGAGACGATGATCTTGGCCGAGGTCAGTTCCGGTCGCTCGGACTTGGACAAAGCCTCGCTGGCGAATTTGGAGGTGCCAGGATCGGCAGCGGGGGCGATCTTTTCAATCGCGGCGCTGCCGCCTTCGCTGGCTGCCTTGAAAGCGGTGGTGCGCACGGTGATGATTTTCTTGCCGCTGGGGGCCTGCAGGGTCTCTAGGGCGTTGCCGGCATAGATGGGTCGCTCGAAGGTGTCGGGCGAAATGACTTTCAGGATTTCGGAAATTTGCGGCGTGTCCAGCCTGGCGGCCACGCGCGGCAGGATGTTTTTTCCGGTGGTGGTGGCCGGGGCCAGGATGGCGTCATACTTTTCCGCCAGGGTAAGGATCAGCGCTTCCATCGGCTCGGCCAGTTGCCGCGCGTAAGAAGCGCTCTCGGCCAGCAGCACTTTTTCCACGCCGGCGATCCTGGCCGCCGCATCCGCCACGCCGGCGCAATTCTCACCCGCCACCAGGATATGAACCGGTGCGGAGACGGCGGCCGCCGCCGTCACCGTCTTGTGGGTGGCATCCTTCAGCGAAACATTGTCGTGTTCGGCAAGCACCAGCGAAGCCATCAGATGACTCCATCGGCTTTGAGCTTGTCCAGAAGCTCAGCCACGCTGGCGACCTTGGCGCCGGCGGCGCGCTTGGGCGGCTCGGTTACTTTCAGCACCTTGAAGCGAGGGCTGACATCGACGCCGAAATCGCCCGGCGTCTTTTCCTCGATCGGCTTCTTCTTGGCCTTCATGATATTGGGCAGCGAGGCATAGCGCGGTTCGTTCAGGCGCAGGTCGGTGGTCATCACCGCCGGCAGCCTGACCTCCACCGTCTGCAGGCCGCCGTCGATCTCGCGGGTGATCCTGGCATTGCCGTCACCAAGCTCGAGAGAATGCGCGAAGGTACCCTGCGGCCAGCCCAGCAACGCGGCCAGCATCTGGCCGACCTGGTTGGCGTCGTCGTCGATCGCCTGCTTGCCGGTGATCACCAGCTGCGGTTGTTCGGCGTCGACAATGGCCTTGAGAATTTTGGCGACCACAAGCGGTTCGACCATTGCGTCGTTCTTCACGAGGATGCCACGGTCGGCGCCCATGGCCAGGGCGGTGCGGATGGTCTCAGACGCCTGCTGCGGCCCGATGGACACGACCACGACTTCACTCGCCTTGCCCTTTTCCTTCAGACGCACGGCTTCTTCGACGGCGATTTCATCGAACGGGTTCATGGACATTTTGACATTGGCCAGGTCCACGCCGCTCTGGTCCGCCTTGACGCGAACCTTGACGTTGTAGTCGACCACCCGCTTGACGGGCACCAGGACCTTCATGGTGTTTCTCTGATCCCCAATGGACGGCGCTTTCAGCGTCGGGTAACGGCGGCCGGCCTGTTGTTGTGCGGTGCAAAAAGTATGGCCGCAGCCGCAAGGCTGTCAACGAAACCCGATGAGCTTAGGTCCAGAGATGCTGCATTGCAGCAAAGCTGGTTAACCGCAGCCCCCTTTGTGCGTCATTCCGCCACAGGCTACTTCAGGGTCGCCAGATAGGCGACCAGATCGGCCTGCTGGTTCTTGGAGGTGATGCCGGCGAAGAACATCTTGGTGCCGGGCACCATGCGGGCCGGGCCGGCAGACCATTTCACCAGATTGGCGTCGGTCCAGGTGATGTTGGCGGCCTTCAGCTGCGGGGAATAGGGAAAGCCGGGGCGGGTGCCCGCCTTGCGGCCGACAACGCCGAACAGATTGGGGCCCAGGGCGTCGCCGCCGCCCTTGTCGTCGGTGTGACAGACGGCGCAGCGCTTGTAGACATTCTTGCCCTTGGCGGGGTCGCCTGCGGCATGGGCCGCAAGGGTGGTGCCCACCAGCAGCGCCAGGGCGACGAAACTTTTCGCAAGCATAGAATAAGCCTTTTCTTAAGGTACCCCAAAGGGCTTCCATATCCGATCTTGCCGATGAAAACAGCCCATTTTTCGAGCAGGTCGGTCGGTATTTGACCTCAGGCGTTGACCAGCTCGACCTGGACCACATCGGTCCGCGCCACCTCGAAGGTGGCCGCGCAGATGCCCAGGTAGAATTCCCAGTTGCGCAGGAAATGCTGGTCATGGCCCAGGGCCCGGATCTGGCTTTCCGCGCCCTGCATCCTGACCAGCCATTCGCGCAGGGTGCGGGCATAGTCCTTGCCGAAGCCGAAGGCGCCGGCGAATTTCAGGCCGGCCCTTTCGGCTTCCTCGCGGAAACGCGCCAGGGACGGCAGCATGCCGCCGGGGAAGACATAGTGCCGGATGAAGTCGCTGCGGGTGCGATAGCCGGCGAACAGCTCGTCCCTGATGGTGATGGTCTGGATGACGGCGCGGCCGCCGCGCTTCAGACGCTCGGCGACGCAGGAAAAATAGGCCGGCCAGTAATGCTCGCCCACCGCCTCGAACATCTCGATCGAGACGATGTTGTCGAAGCTGCCTTTTGTAAGCCTGTAATCCTGCAGCTTGATATCGGCGGCGCCGCCCAGGCGTGCGGTGGCGAATTTGTGCTGGGCCGGTGAAATGGTCAGGCCGGTGACATTGTGGTTGTCGGCGGCGGCGCGCTCGGCGAATCCGCCCCAGCCGCAACCGATTTCCAGCACGCTGGATCTGGGCGCGTCGAATTTGGACAGGATGCGCTCATACTTGTTCTGCTGGGCGCGATATAGATCGGCGGTGCCGTTATAGAGCGCCGAGGAATAGGTCATGCTCTGGTCCAGCCACAGCGAATAGAAGTCGTTGCCGACGTCGTAATGGTCCTTGATGTTGCGGGACGAGCCGCTGATGGAATTCCTGCGCACCAACGCATTGTGAATGACGAAAGCGATGCGGTTCAGCATGTTGCCGTCGGAAAATTTGTCGAAATGATCCAGGTTGAGCAGGAACAGGCTCACCAGATTCTCGACGCTGTCGGTGTCCCAGCTGCCGGCGATATATTCCTCGCCCAGCCCGATATCGCCGCGCGCCATGATCCGGCGCAACACGTCCCATTCATGGATGTGAAAGCGCGCAGAAGGGCCGGGATTGGCCCCCCGGCACAGGGTCACCTCGCCGTTGGGGGCGATGAATTCCAGGGTACCAAACTCCAGCGCGCCGATCGCCTTGCGCCAGCTCTTCTCGATATAGGACGCGGGTATCAAGGCCATCGAGGCTTCCCGGAAAAAAAGGACTGACCAAGATTAAGCGCCAATGCGGCTCAAAACAATTCGGCCGGAACCGGCTCGAAGGTGGGCAGGGTCCATGGTTTTTGCAGCGCCGCATCGGCCAGGGGGGCGGGGGTGCCGGTCTCCCAGGGAATGGGAGCACCCAGGCCCCGCGCGACACGGACGGCGCTGGCCAGCCCGTCCTCGTGAAAGCCGTGGCCCAGATGGGCGCCGGCGAACCAGGTGCCCCGCTGTCCCTGCAGGGCGGCGATCCTGGGCTGGGCCGCGATGGCGGCGGCATCGAAAACCGGATGGTCGAATTCGCACATATCGAAAATCCGCTCTTCGGGGATGGCGCGGCTGGGATTGAGGCTGACGAACAGGGGGTATTTCTCGTCGATGCCCTGCAGACGGTTCATCCAGTAGGTCACGGCGATCCGGGGGTGCAGGAGTTCGTCGTCCGAACTGTAGACCCAGCTGGCCCAGCAGCGCCTGCGGCGCGGCATCAGGCTGGTGTCGCGGTGCAGGACGGCCGTGTTCTTCTGATAGCGAAAGCAGGACAGGGCGGCACGCTCGCCCGCGTCGGCGTCCTGCAGCAGCGCCAGAGTCTCATCGCCATGGCTGGCCATCACCACCTGGTCATAGACCTCGAAGCCGCCCTGGCTGTCGCGGATCTCGACCTTGCCGGCATTGGGGCCTGATGGCGGACGCGTGACCGACACGGCGCCGCAACCGGTGCGGATGCGCGATGCGAAGCTTCTGGTCAGGCGGCTTACATATTCCTGCGATCCGCCGGTGACGGTGCGCCATTGCGGCTGGCCGGAATAGGACAGGAGATGATGATTGGCGAAGAAGCGCACCAGGGTGCGGGCCGGGAAATTCATCATCTCGCAGGGCGGGCAACTCCAGATCGCGCCCGCCATGGGCAGCAGGTAATAGCGGCGAAACCACTCGCCCAGGCCCAGCCTGGCGATCAGGCCGTCCAGCGTAAGTTCGGGATGGCGCTCCACCGTCGCTTGCGCCTCGGCGTTGAATTTCATTACGTCGCGCACCAGCAAGCCGAATTTCGGCCTGAAAAAATTCCGGCGCTGGCCCAGCACGGCATTGAGATCGGCCGCGCCCCATTCCAGCCAGCCATCGCGGATGGAGGCGGCGAAAGTCATGTCGCTGCCATGGGTGGGCACGCCCAGATGCGCGAACAGCCCGCACAGATTGGGATAGTTGGGCCGGTTGAAGACGATGAAGCCGGTATCCACCGCAATGGCCGCGCCGTCATAATCCAGCGTGACGGTACGGCTGTGGCCGCCGACCCGGGCCGCCTTTTCATAAAGGGTGATCTCATGGTCCGGATTGAGCAGATAGGCGCTGCCCAGTCCTGAAATACCCGTGCCGACAATCGCGATTTTGGCCATTCACTCCCGCCTTTGTGACAGTTACGCCGCTGCGCCGGACACGGATCACCGGAAAGGGGATGATCCGTAGCGGCGGCGGGGACGTAGAAGCAAGCAAAGCGAGGGAATGTCCGATGGCTTATCTGATCGCCTATGTCGCGGCGGCCCTGGTGATGGGCGGGCTGGATTTCCTCTGGCTCAGCAACACATCGGGACCGCTTTACCACCGCGCCCTGGGCGCGGTGATGGCGGAAAATCCCAACATGACGGCGGCGGTGGCCTTCTATCTCGTCTATATCGCCGGCATTCTGATCTTCGCGGTGCGTCCGGCCCTGGCCAGCGGCGACTGGCGCACCGCGGCCCTGTTCGGCGCCCTGTTCGGGTTCTTCGCCTATGCGACCTATGACCTGACAAACCTGGCGACCCTGAAAACATGGTCGCTGAAAGTGTCATTGATCGACATGGCCTGGGGTGCGCTTCTGACGGCCGTCACCGCCAGCGCCGCGGCCCTGGCCGCGCTCAAACTGGCGAAATAAAAGCCGAAGCTCGATTTGCAGCTAACCGGCGGATGGAATGGCGCCCTGGGCGGTGATTTCATTCTTGTGCGCGTCATAGCTGACCGCCGCCGCATCCAGCACCACGACCTTCCCGGTCTGGCCTATCAGCGCCACCGCGACCTTGGTGGGCTTGCCCTCGGGCGACACTTCGACCCTCTGCACCGCCCCTATGGTCTTGCCGGTATTGTCCAGCACATTGGCGGTGGCGATCTTCGAAGGCGGGTTGATGAGGGAAGAGAGCGTCCCGCTGGCGGTGGCGGTCTCGACCGGCATGGTCGGCGCGGCCGCCGGTACGGGGCTGGCGTCAACCACCCCCACCTGTTGCGAGCCGGGCGCGGCTTTACGCGCCGCCTCCAGGTTCAGCTGGCGCGTGGCTTCCCTTTCCGCCGGCGTGGATTCTCCGGCGAATGCGGGGCCGCCGAAAAACAAAAGGACGGCACCGGCCATGATGACATTGCGCGATTTCATGAGGGGCTCCTGAACGCAGTGAGGATCTTTTGAACGCAGTGAGGATCTTTTTTGAAAACGGGCCGGGCAAGGGGTTGTTCCGCGCCTGCCAGCGGAACTGCTGGAACCGTGCCCGACATTGATGGGAACCCGCAGGGTCCGGCGGTGTTCCTTCCTCATATATCTGGAGGAATTTCAAATGCTCGGAACAATTCTGATTGTGGTTCTGCTGCTCCTGCTGCTGGGCGCCTGGCCGTCCTGGCCGCACAGCCAGAGCTGGGGCTACTACCCGTCCGGCACATTGGGCCTGGTTTTGGTGATCGTGCTGGTGCTGGCGCTGCTGGGACGAATCTGACGCGTCCAAGCATGTCGGGAGGCATGCATGATCAAGAAGAGCCTGTTTGAAGACATCAAGCTCAATCCGGCGCGAATCTATCGCGCCCCGGGCGACGTCATCCGCGATCGCCGTTTCGGAGATGCGGAACGCGTGGAAATTCTGCGGGCCTGGCGCGGGTATGCGGCGGTGGATGAAGCCGGGATCGACGCCCTGATCGCGGAACTGGAAGCGCGCCTCTACACCGCCAGCAATAACGCCGCGGAATAGACGATACAAAGGAGACGAAGATGCATACCGAAGAAGGCCATGTGGTTCTCAGTGCGCAGGAAGCGCGCCAGGGCAAGGAGCTCGGCGTGATGCGCTACGTGCTGCATATCAGCCTGGCGCTGTCGGTGATCGCCGGCATCGTGCTTTACACGATTTTCTTCCGCTAGGAGTTCAGTGGGTGGTGCGTCCGGACAGCTCGATCAGGGCGCGGCGCAGTTCCACGGGCCCGAACGGCTTTTGCAGCACCAGATAGTCGCGGAATTCCACCGGCAGGCCGCGTGCGCCGTAGGCGGTCGCGAACATGAAGGGAATGCCGCGCGCCTCAAGTTCAGCGGCGAAGGGAAACACGGTCTTGCCGTTCAGATGGACATCCAGCATCGCCAGATCGAAGCTGTCGCTGTCCAGCATGCGCATGGCGTCTTCCAGCCGGGGCACCACGGCCGCCACCTCATAGGCAAGCTCGCTGACCATGTCCTCGATCAGCATCGCCACCGTCATCTCGTCCTCGACCACCAGCACCCTGGGGGCGGCCAGGCGCAGGGTCGAATGATTGGCGGGAAGGCCGGGCGTGCGGTGAAGGAGGTGAGAGGTGCTCATCGGTTTGCAACGCATGGCAGGTCCGGAAGTTTCCCGCGCTACCGCGGGCATCTCCTAAGCTTCTGATAGAGTTAGCGATTCCTTACCCGTCGGCGGCCAACTTGACGGTTCGGCCGGGTGACGTCACCAAGGGCCATCAATTCTCTTCATCAATGCCCTTGGGGACTTTGCGCCGGTGTCCAGCCCTCAACTCTCTGTTGTCGTTCCCACTTTCAAGGAGCGGGGGAATGTTGCCGAGCTGGTGCGGCGGCTGGACCTGGCCCTGTCGGGGATCGCCTGGGAAGTCATCTTCGTGGACGACAATTCCCCTGACGGCACCGCGGCGGCGGCCAAGGAGATCGGTTCCCGGGATACCCGCGTGCGCTGCCTGCGCCGGGTCGGCCGGCGCGGCCTGGCCGGGGCCTGCATCGAAGGCATGTCCGCCAGCGCCGCCCCCTATGTGGCGGTGATCGACGGCGATCTGCAGCATGACGAAAAGGTCCTGCCCGCCATGCTGGCCAGATTGACCAGCGGCCAGGCCGATCTGGTGGCCGCCTCCCGCTATGTCGAAGGCGGCAGCGCCGCCAGCTTTTCGGGCAGCCGCGGCGCCATCTCGCGGCTTGCCACGAAGCTGACCCACCGGATGGTCGGCACCAAACTCAGCGATCCCATGTCGGGCTTCTTCATGATGCGGCGCGACCGTTTCGACGAGGTGGCGCCGCGCCTGTCGCCGGTGGGATTCAAGATCCTGCTCGATATCGCGGCCACCGGCAGCGGCAAGCTGCGCATCGCCGAACAGCCCTACAGTTTCGGTGAGCGCTTTGCCGGCGAAAGCAAGTTCAACGCCCAGATCGGGGTGGAATTCCTGGGCCTGCTGCTGGCCAAGATGACCGGCGATGTGGTGGATCCGCGCTTCATTTTCTTCGCCCTTGTCGGCGCCATCGGCCTGTTCGTCCATCTGGTGGCCTTGCGCCTGTCGCTGTGGCTGCTGCCGGCCGACCTGCCCGACATGTTCCGCTGGGCCCAGTTCATCGCCACCTTCATCGCCATGACCAGCAACTTTCTGCTCAACAATGAGCTCACCTATCGCGACCGCCGTCTCAAGGGCTGGTCGATGGCGCGCGGCTTTGTGCTGTTCTGCCTGATCGGTTCGGTGGGCGTGCTGGCCAATATCGACCTCGCCTCGTGGCTGTACATCGAACGCTCGCGCTGGCTGCTGGCGGGCGCGGCGGGGGCCATCATGAGCGCGCTGTGGAATTACGCCATGTCCACTCTCTTCGTCTGGCGCGCGCGTTGATACCCGTCCGCGTCAGCCTCGCTTTGATTGCCGCGTTGGTTGTCTTGCGCGCGGTGATGGCCGCATTGCTGCCGCTGTCGGCGGATGAGGCCTATTACTGGCTTTGGTCCAAACATCTGGCAGCCGGCTATTACGATCATCCTCCGATGATCGCCTGGGCCATCCGCGCCGGGACATCCCTGTTCGGCGATACGCCACTGGGCGTGCGTTTGGCGGGAATTGTCCTGTCGCTGCCGGCCAGCTTGCTTGTCTGGCAAAGCGCGGTGCTGATTTTGAAAGACGCCAAACGCGCGGCGCTGGCGGCCTTGCTGTTCAATCTCACCTTGATGATTTCGGTGGAGCTGCTGGCGGCGACGCCGGACATGCCCTCGGTCGTTTTCGCGGCCGCCTTTGTCTGTTTCCTGGCGCAGGTTCAGGCCAGTGGCGACGGCCGCTGGTGGCTGGCGGTTGGAGTTTCCGCCGGCCTTGGACTGCTGTCGAAATATTCCGCGCTGTTTCTGGGCTTCGGCACCTTGCTGTGGCTGGTGGTGGATGGACGTCAGAGAAAATGGCTGGCAACGCCCTGGCCGTATCTGGGCGCGGCGCTGGCGCTGCTGATCGTCACCCCGCATCTGATCTGGCAGGCGCAGCATCACTGGATGACCCTCGCCTTCCAGTTCGGCCGGGTCGGCGGCGGCGTCTTCACCTTGCGCTTCCTGGGCGAATTCCTGGGCGCGCAACTCGGCCTCGCCACGCCGCTGATCTTCGTCCTGATGGCCATCGGCCTGTGGCGCGCGACAAAGCGGGGCGACGACCGCCTTGTCCTGGCGGTGCTGGCATGGACGGGGATCGCCTATTTCCTGCAACACGCCCTGCATGACCGGATACAGGGCAACTGGCCCTGTTTCCTCTATCCGGCGCTGGCCATCCTGGCGGCGGACGCGTTCCGCACGGAAGGAAAGGCACGCTGGCTTTCCTTCGCCGCCGCGCCGCTGGCTTTGCTGCTGGTGCTCCTGACCTATGCCCAGGCGCAGTTCGCCATCCTGCCTTTGAAGAAGGATCCGGTGGCGCGACTCCTGGGCCGCGATTTTGCGCCCATCGCCGAAGTGATCGGCGCACTGAGCAAAGCGCGTGTCGCCGACGCCATCCTGACCACCGATTACCAGACCACCGCCTGGCTGCGCTTCACCCAGCCGGGCGTGACCGTGATCCAGGTGAATGAGCCGCAGCGTTATCCGTCCGCGCCTGCGGCCGGCGCAAGGCTCCTGCAAGGCAAGCTGTGGTACCTGGCGGAACTGAAGCGCGACCAGCACCAGCTGGTGCAGCGATCCTTCGGCTATACCGGCTATCCCACTCAGCTTCAGGCGCCCGGTACGCTGTACATGCTGTATCCCGTAGGAAAGCCGAAAAGTTCTCAAATCGGCCGGATGCCCTAGCGGCGCCTCAAACAAAAAAAGCCCCGCAGAGCGGGGCTTTAGGAAGAGAGCGGACACCCGAAGCGGGCTGTCGAAGGGGCTGGGGGCGTTCCGGATCGGACGTCCGCTCGCTTCAGATAATGGGTGAGCGAAAAAAGCGTTCCCGGGCGCCGCGCTTTTTTAAATCTTGTCCGCCGCGGCGACCTGGGACGTCGGGTTGGCAGCTTCCGCGGCATGGCGGTCGGCCGAGCCGAACAGCACCGCCAGCAGCAGCACGCCGGCGATCAGGCTTTCGATGGGGTGTTCGTAGATGAAGGCGGGAATACGCATCGGCAATCTCCCTTCGACACAAATGAAATCTAGACGGGCGGTCGTCCACGCAAGGCGCCGGAAAAGGCGCTGACAATCAGAAGGATCACAAAAACCACCAGCAGAAGTTTGGCGATCGTTGCCGCCATGCCGGCCAGTCCGAAGAAACCCATATAGCCCGCGACCAGTGCGAGAATGAGGAAAGCAAGCGCCCAACCAAGCATGACGGATCGTTCCTGCAACCAGAGTGTAGGTCACAAAAACGTCAGGATCAGGGTTGGGGTTCCCGCCTATCCACAGGACGGGGCGGCAATGGGCGCGCTATTTGGCGCTTCTGTTGCGATTGAGGAACATGTTGGCAGCGCCTGCCAGGCCCGCGCCGATGATGGCGATCCAGGGCGTTTCCTTCGCCACCGCAGCGAGAAGCGCGCGTGTCAGTTCATTGTTGGCTTGCGGCGGCGGCTTTCGCGGACGCGACAGGCCGGTGATGACAGCCCAGAGCAGGGGCGGCACCAGAAGGATGGCGCCCGCCACGGCGTGCGCCCCGGCGATGCCCAGCGTGGCAACCAGCGCCGAAGCAAGCGCCATGCCCAGCAGGCCTACGCCAAAAAACGCCATGGCGATGGCAATGGCGGTCCAAATGGCCTTGGCGGTCAGTCGCGCGAACATCTCAAATCCCCATCCTGCTGCCCGTTTATACGACAGCGCTGGTTAACAGGGAAATGATCCTCGAACTTCAGCGCCTGCTGAGGAAAATGGCGCCCAGAAAGGCGCCGATGCCGCCCGCGATCAGCAGGGACTGGATGGGCTGGGCCCGGACATAGCCCCGCAATTCCTCGGCATTTTCTTCCGCCCATTCTTCGGCTTCGTCCTTGTATTCCAGGGCGACGCCTTTGGCTTCCTTGGCGGCTTCCTCGGCCAGCGCCACGGCGCGGTCGGCGATTTCCTCGGCCGACTTCATCGCCAGCGCAGCGCGTTCCGACGCCACTTCGCTGACGTCGCCGTAAAGGCCTTTCATGTCATCCTGCAGCGCGCCGAAATCGGCGCGCAAGGCGGCAAGGCGGGCTTCGATATTGCCGTTCGCCACGGACTTTTTCTTGGCGGCCATGATTCAAATCTCCAATTCAGCAAATGATACAACGCACCAAACGGCCTAAGCGGCTTCCTTCGCCACCGGATGGAAAAACAGCGCCTGTCCCACGGTCGCCTGCACGGTTTCCGGCAGGAAGGGCTTGGCAATCAGATAGGTAGGTTCGGGACGCTCGCCAGTCAAAAGCTTTTCCGGATAGGCGGTGATGAAGATGACCGGAATGTCGAAGGCGGCGAGGATGTCGCTGACGGCGTCGATGCCGCTGCCGCCTTCGCCCAGATTGATGTCGGCCAGCACCAGGCCGGGGCGCTCGGACAGCGCCTTGGCCACCGCATCGTCGCGGGTGGCGGCGATGGCGACGACCTTGTGGCCCAGTTCAGTGACCAGGTTTTCCAGATCCAGGGCGATGATCGGCTCGTCCTCGATGATCAGCACCTTGCTGGCCAGCTGGGTGTCGATGGTCTTCTGGGCGCCCAGGATGGCGGCCTCCACCTCTTCGGGACTCTCATCGATAATGAAAGCGGCTTCCTCCAGGCTGAAGGCCTCGACAGCGGTCAAAAGCAAGGCTGCCCGCTTGGAGGCGGACAGGGATTTCAGTCGCCCTTCCGGGGTCTTGCCGGGGATCTGGGCGGTTTCGTCATAATGCTCGGCGCCCGACTGCCAGATGGCATGGAACAGGCGGTAGAGGCCTACCCTAGGGGGGACCCCCTCAATAAGGCTTTGATCTCCCGCAAGAAGTGCCGTCAAGGCGGCGCGGACATGGGCATCCCCGCTGGACTGCGACCCGGTTAAGGCCCGCGCATAGCGGCGCAGATAGGGAAGATGCGGCGCAAGGGTTTGCGACATGCTCATGGATTGGCTCCTTCAGCCCTGGATAGAAAGCTCAGATGAGGAACTTACGCCAGCCAAAAAAGTTCCCTAGCCTGCCGGAACCATCGCGTAGGCCGTTCGTTTGGAACCTTGGGAAGGGGAACTGCATGGGGTTGAGGGAACGAAAATACTCGCCGCGCTACCGGATTTCCGGGGGCCGGCGGCAACCAGGGACTGGTTTGGTCGGATATGACGCAGCAATGGGATACCACCGTGTCTGAGGAAAAGCCCACCGAAAAGGCGCGGGCGATCCGCGCGCGCCAGCGAGCCATCGGACGCGAACTGCGCCGCATGTACGACGATGTGGCCCAGGAGGCCGTGCCGGACGATTTCATGGAACTGCTGCGCCAGATCGATGAAGCCGGCGACAAAGCGGGAAAGGGCAAGGCTTCGTGATGCCGACATCCTCCCCGTCCACGCACATTCAGAAGTCGGAAAATCCGGACTTCAAGACCGAGTTGCTCGGCCTGGTGCCGTTCCTGCGCGCCTTCGCGCGGTCGCTGACCGGCAATCAGGAAGCCGCCGACGATCTGGCGCAGGAAACGCTGGTCAAGGCATGGCAGAGCCGCTCGAGCTTCATCCCGGGCACCAACCTGAAAGCCTGGCTGTTCACCATCCTGCGCAACCAGTTCTATTCCGATCGCCGTCGCGCCTGGCGTCAGGCGCCCTGGGATCAGGACGCGGCCGAGCGCATTCCGGGCGGCGGCGAGGATCAGGTGCACAGCGCCGAACTGTCCGACACGGTGCGCGCGCTGAAACATCTTTCCGACGAACAGCGCGAAGCGCTGATTTTGGTGGGTGCAGGCGGCTTCTCGTATGAGGATGCCGCTGCCATCTGCAAATGCGCCGTGGGCACGGTCAAAAGCCGTGTTGCGAGAGCGCGCAAGACCTTGATAGAGATTCTGGACGGCGGCGACACACTGAACGATGTGTCGCGTCCTGCCGGGGGAGATGCCGCTCGTGAGATTATGGCGCAGCTTGATCAGCTCAGCCCCGGGCGGCCCGAGCAAGTCGCCGGAAAAAAGCGCACAAAATAATCCCGCCGCGATGATCAATCCGGGTCATGAGCCCGGCTGGACTTTGCGCCAGCGGCTCCAGGTGATCATCACCCTGGCGCTGATCCCGGTGATCATGGTCTCCATCTTCCAGGGCGTGGCGCGCGCCCGGATCGACATCGCCAATGTCCATGACAGGCTGATCCAGTCGGCCCGCACGGTGGCGGCGGGTGATCAGAATCTGCTGGCTGCCGCCGAACAGGTGCTGCGGGCCGTGGGCAGCCTGTCCGAAGTGCGCACCATGAGCGGCAATTGCGATGGCGTGCTGGCCGATACACTGATCGGCGTGCGCTATTTCTCCAACCTGACCCGCATTGACGAGCATGGCCGGGTCGTCTGCTCGGCCATGGCTCTGACTCGCGGCCTGAATGTTGCCGATACCGAGGTATTCCAGGCCTCGAAGAAAAGCGACGCCATGGTGGTGTCCAACCAGGTTACCAGCCGGGCCACCGGCCAGCCCATCATCGGCGGCCTGCTGGCACTGCACAAATCCGACGGCAGCTTCGACGGCGCGGTCGCCATCTCGCTGGATGTGCACTGGATCGACTACATGATGCGCACCAGCAACCTGCCGAAGGGCGCGGTGGTGGCGGTGTTCGACCGCGCCGGCAAGGTGCTCGCCACCAACAACAAGGATGTGGGCGACGCCATCGCCCGGTCGGCGTTGAAGGATCGCGCCCCGGGCCAGATCTCCAGCGCGGTGGATTCGCGCGGCGACACCTGGCGCTACGGCAATGCGGCGCTGATGGGCAACTCCATCTTCGTCGCCTTCGCGATGGGCGAGAGCCAGCTGTTCGGCCCCACCTATCTGCATGTCGGCCTGGATTTCGCGCTGCCCATCCTGATGATCGGCTTTGCCTGGGTCGCGATCTGGCTGGCCACCGACCGCCAGGTGACGCAATGGATCAGTTACCTGCGCCGCATCGCCCATGCCTATCGCAGCGGCCATTACGTCATTCGTCCCGACCTCGCCGAGGCGCCGGTCGAGTTCAAGCTGCTGGGCGACGCCATGAGCGAGATGGCGGAGGGCATCCAGGACCGCGACCGCCGCCTGCGCGAGGCGGTGGACATGAAGACCACCCTGATCAAGGAAATCCATCACCGGGTGAAGAACAACCTGCAGATCGTGATGAGCCTGCTCTCCATCCAGGCCAACCAGGTGCAGGATGCGGGCGCGCGCGAAGCGCTGCTCCAGGCCCAGACCCGCATCAATGCCCTGGCGCTGGTGCACCGCATCCTCAACGAGCTGGAAGACCAGTCCACCCTCGACATCCGCGACCTGCTGGACCAGCTCTCCCACCAGATCGCCGGCGGAATGAGCAATGACCAGGTCCGCGTGGAGGTGGATGTTCCCAGCCGGGTGGTGACGGGCAGTGTGGCGGTGGCGCTGGCCCTGTTCACGGTCGAAGTGTTGACCAACATCTTCAAGCATGCCTTCCCGGAAGGGCGCGAAGGCGTGATCCGGGTCACCATGCAGCCCATGGAGGGCGGCAAGCTGAAACTGGCGATCGCCGACAATGGGCTGGGCTTTGCCCAGGAGGGCACGCGCAAACGCGTGGGTTCGCGGCTGATCAAGACCTTCGGCCTGCAGCTGGGGGGCGTTTCCAGCGTCCATTCCGAGCCGGGCCGGGGCACGGTGGTGGATCTGGTTTTTCCCGATCCCGACCCGAAGTCCCATGAGGGCCCGCAGATCTAAGCAAAAAGCTGCTCAGTCATGCGTTTGGGGCTGTTTTCCCGCAGCCACGGATGGTTATGTTCCCGCTCGCAAATCAACTGAGCAGGGCCATGGCGGACAATTTCGACGCAATCGTGATCGGGGGCGGCCCCGGCGGCTACAATGCGGCGATCCGGCTGGGCCAGCTCGGCCTGACCAGCGCCTGCATCGACAAGCGCGGCACCTTCGGCGGCACCTGCCTGAATATCGGCTGCATTCCTTCCAAGGCGCTGCTGCACGCCAGCGAGCGCTTTCACGAAGCCAAGGAGGATTTCCCCAAGCTCGGGATCAAGGCCAAGGTCGAACTCGATCTCACCGCCATGATGGCCCAGAAGACCAAGGTGGTCGGCGAGCTGACCAAGGGCGTGGAATTCCTGCTCAAGAAGGCCAAGTCCGAAGCCATTGTCGGTGAAGCGCGCATCACAGGTCCCGGCAAGGTGGAAGTGAAAGGCGCGGACGGCAAAATCCGCAACCTCACCTGCAAGAACATCATCATCGCCACCGGCTCGGAAGTCGCCCCGCTGCCCGGCGTCACCATTGATGAAAAGCAGATCGTGTCTTCGACCGGCGCACTGGCGCTGACCGCCGTGCCGCGCAAGCTGCTGGTGGTGGGCGCGGGCGTGATCGGGCTGGAACTGGGTTCGGTTTGGAAGCGGCTAGGCGCGGAGGTGACGGTGGTGGAATTCCTCGACCGCATCACGCCGGGCATTGACGGCGAAGTCGGCAAGGCCTTCCAGCGCATCCTCACCAAGCAGGGCTTTACCTTCCAGCTTTCCACCAAGGTGACGGGGGTGGAGAAAAAAGGCGGCGGCGGGCTGAAAGTCACGGTCGAGCCGGCGGCGGGCGGCGACAAGTCGGTGATCGAGTGCGATGTGATGCTGGTCTCGATCGGCCGCATTCCCTACACCGCCAATCTGGGCCTGCTGGAAGCGGGGGTCGCGATGGACAAGCGCGGCCGCGTCGTCACCGACAATCACTACCGCACCAATGTCCCGGGCCTCTATGCCGTCGGCGATTGCCGCGAAGGCCCGATGCTGGCGCACAAGGCCGAGGACGAAGGGGTGGCCTGCGCCGAAATCATCGCCGGCAAGCCGGGGCATGTGAATTACGACGCCATTCCGTCGGTGGTCTACACCTTCCCGGAAGTCGCCACCGTCGGCAAATCGGAAGAAGAACTGAAGGCGGCGGGCATCGCCTACAAGGTCGGCAAGTTCCCCTTCACCGCCAATGCCCGCGCCAAGACCATCGCCGCCACCGACGGCATGGTGAAGATCCTGGCCGATGCCAAGACCGACAAGGTTCTGGGCTGCGCCATCATCGGGCCGGAAGCCGGCAACCTGATCGCCGAAGTGGTGCTGGCGATGGAGTTCGGCGCGTCATCGGAAGACATCGCCCGCACCTGCCATTCGCATCCCACCCTCACGGAAGCTGTACGTCAGGCCGCCATGGGCGTCGAAGGCTGGACCATGCAAATGTAGCGCGGGTCTTTTGCGCCAGCAGCTATTTCTTCGCCGCCAGTTTCACATGCTCGGGCCTGGGGCCCATGCCGACAAACCGCGCCGGGAATTGCCGCAGCCACGGCCAGGCGTTCAGCAGCTTGACCACCCAGGGCACCTTGGGCGTCTCCTTGGCGCGCAACACCGGGGCCAGCATCATGTTCTGCGCGAAGAGCTGGAAGCGCTGGATGATGCGGGTGGGGAATTCGCGCCGCTTCTGCACCTTTTTCAGGTCCGACAATTTGGGCACGCCTTTCTGCAGCACCGGCCCCAGTATGTTGGCGGTCGCCACAGCGTCCTGAATGGCCAGGTTGATGCCGACCCCGCCCGCCGGCGACATGGCATGCGCCGCATCGCCGATCATCAAGAGGCCCGGCCGCGCCCATTGCTCCAGCCGGTTCACCGCCACGGTCAGCAGCTTGACCTGGTCGAAGCCGGTGATGGTATCCACCCGGTCGGCGGCAAAGCCGGCGACCTTGCGCAGCCGGGCGCGGAAGGCGGTGATGCCTTCGGCCTTGATGGCGTCATGACCGCCCTTGGGAATGCCATAGGCGCATTGCCAGTAATTGCCGCGATAGATCATCACGAAGAACACGCCGCCCTGGATGCGCCCCACCAGGTCCACCGGATCGCCCGCGCGGTGCGGCAGGCGGAGCCACAGCACATCGAAGGGCGCGCCCAGGTCTTTCACCTTCAGCCCGGACCTGTCGCGCAGGATGGAATGACGGCCATCGGCGGCAATGGTCAGCCCGGCGCGGATCTGCATGTTTCCGTTCGGTCCAGTCGCCAGCACGCCGGCGATGCGGTCGCCCCCATTCCTGTCCTTCTGGGCGATCAGGTCGCGCGCCTCGGTCTGCATCAGCAGATGGAAGTTGGGATATTTCCTGGCCTCATCGGCGATGAAATCCAGGAAATCCCATTGCGGCATCAGGGCGATGAATTTTCTCACCGTCGGCAGCCTGGTGAAATCGCCGATGGTGAAATGCGCGTCGCCGAAATCGATCGTCACATGGCGGATCCTGGCATGGGGCAATTGCAGGAATCGCTCCAGAAGCCCCAGCTCGTGCATGATCTGCTGGGTGGAGGGATGCACCGTGTCGCCGCGAAAGTCGCGCAGGAAGTCGGCATGCTTTTCCAGCACCGTCACGTCGATCCCGGCCTGGGCCAGCAGATAGCCGCACATCATCCCGGCGGGGCCGCCGCCCGAAATGACGAAACTGGTCGAAAGTGTTTCCATGCCACGCCCCTGGCCCCGACTCTATTGTAAAAACAGGGCCCTGCACTATATTTGCACTGCAACAATCTATCAGAAGGAGGTGATCCAGTGTCTCATTGTCATGACCTGCGGACGTCGAGGACCGCGAACTGGATGCTTCTGGTGAAGGCCAGCGCCGCGTAAAGCGACGGACTCGGTAAGACAATGCGAGGCCGTCTCCCTTCGGGGAGGCGGCCTCTCTTGTTTTGGGAAGACTGGCTTTTGGGAAGGCTGGCTTTTGGAAGACTGGCTTGTTTTTGCGCGCAGGGATTGTTTATTGGGTGCATGAACGGCGCCGAGACACTGGTTCACACCCTGGCCGACAGCGGCATCGAGATCTGCTTCGGCAATCCCGGCACTTCCGAGATGCATTTCGTGGCGGCGCTGGACCGCGAGCCCCGGATGCGCGGCGTGCTCTGCCTGTTCGAGGCGGTGGCGGCGGGCGCGGCCGACGGCTATGCCCGCATGGCGGCAAAGCCCGCCGCAACGCTTCTGCATCTGGGCCCGGGCTTCGCCAATGCGATTTCCTTCCTGCACAATGCCCGCAAGGCCGGCCAGGGCATCGTCAATATCGTGGGCGATCACGCCCGCAGCCATTCCCGATATGCCCAGGCGCCGCTGACGTCGGACATCATGGCGATCTGCGGTGGCGTGTCGGACTGGCTGCACCAGAGCAGATCACCGGCAGAAGTGGCGGGCGACGGGGCGCGGGCGGTGCAGGCGGCGCTGAGGGGCCGGATCGCCACTTTGGTGTTGCCCGCCGATTGCGCCTGGGAAGCGGCGGATGCGCCCGCGCCGCCGCTGCCCGCGATATTGCCCGGGGCTGTCGCGCCGGACAGGATCGAGAAAATCGCTGCGGCGCTGAAGAACGGCAAGCGCACGCTGCTGTTGATGCGCGGCCGCTGCCTGGAACGCGCCGGCATGGAAGCGGCGGGCCGCATTGCCCATGCCACGGGGCTGCGCATCGCCCATGACTATTTCACCCCGCGCATCACCCGCGGCGCCGGGCTACCCGCCATCGAGCGCATTCCCTATTTCTCCGAACAGATCGTCGAAGCCCTGGCCGGGCTGGAACAGATCGTGCTGGTGGGCGCGCCGCCGCCGGTGACCTTCTTTGCCTATCCGGACAAGCCCAGCTGGGTGACGCCCGAGGGCTGCGAACTGCTGACCCTGGCCACGCCGGAGGAAGACAGTATCCAGGCGTTGACCGCGCTGGCGCAGGCGCTGGGCGCGCATGCGCCGGGCAGTCTTGTGCCACTGGTGCGGCCCGATATTCCCGCCAATGGCGCGCTGACCAGCGAGGCGATGGGCGCGATCATTGCGCGGCTGATGCCGCAAGACGTCATCTGGTCGGACGATTCATTGACCGCCGGCCCGGGCCTGCAGAAATTCCTGGTCAACGCCCCGGCGCATGACGCGATCTATCTCACCGGCGGGGCGATCGGCGACGCCAAGCCGATGGCGGTGGGCGCGGCGCTGGCTGCGCCCGGGCGCAAGGTCATCGCGGTATCGGGCGACGGGGCGGCGATGTATTCGCTCCCCAGCCTCTGGACCATGGCGCGCGAAAAGCTGGATGTGGTGACCATCATCTGCGCCAACCGCAGCTACAACATCCTCAACATCGAACTGGGCCGGGTGGGCGCGATCAATCCCGGCCCCAAAACATTGTCGATGCTGGACCTGCACAATCCCGAACTGGATTTCGTGAAAATGGCGCAGGGCATGGGCGTGGAAGCCAGCCGCGCCGAAACCGTGGAGCAATTCGCCGCCCAATTCGCCGACGCGATGCAGCGCAAGGGTCCGCGCCTGATCGAAGCGGTGTTGCAGCCATAAGTGTGAAGTGGTGGCCCCGGTCTGAGTCGAACAGACACGACCCTTTCGGATCAACGGATTTTAAGTCCGGTGCGTCTACCAGTTCCGCCACGGGGCCGATGGCCGATCCCTTACTGAGGTCGGGGCATCCGCGCAAATGATAGCCGCCCGCAACCGCCCTGCGCCAGCAAGCCGCGATTGCGGTGCGGGCGGCGATTCTGCACAGTCGCGGCAAAATTGGGGGCGAGGGATGGGGCTGCACAGGCTGCTGTTTCAGGTGCATTTGTGGGTCGGGCTGACGCTGGGCGTGCTGTTCGCGCTGATCGCGCTGTCCGGCTCGCTGCTGATGCTGGGGCCGGTGACGGGGCTGGACACCGGCAAGCCTGCGGTCCGCGTTACTCCGGCGGGCCCACCGCTTTCCCTGGAAGAGCTTGTCGCCCGCGCGCGTCAGGCTGCGGGCGCGCCCGCCGGGCTGACGGCGGAGTTGACGCTGCCGGAAGGTCCCGACCGGCCCGCCACCGTGCATTTCGGCGGATGGAATTCGCCTTATCCCAATATCCTGCTCGACACCGCCACCGGGCGCGAGGTCGCGCGCCATGCGCAGCGGATGCATCCGGCGCTGGCGGTGCTGAGCGACCTGCACAGCCACCTGTTCCTGGCGCGCGCAGGCCGCATCGCGGTCGGCTGGCTGGGCGTCCTGATGCTGGGGCTTGGTCTTTCGGGTCTCTATCTGTGGTGGCCAAGGAAAGGCCGCTGGCGCCAGGCCTTACTGGTCAGCGGCAAGGCGCGGGGCCTGCGGCTGCACCGCGAACTGCACGGCGCGGTGGGCATCTGGTCGCTGCTGCTGTTCCTGACCCTGACGCTGACGGGCGTGGGCATGGTGTTTCACCAGACTACGCGCGCCGCGCTGGCGCTTGCCAGCGGGTCACCCAACACGCCCGAACGGGTTTACGGCTTCATTGCCGAGGTTCCGGTTTCGGGCCGCGCGATGACCGGCGGCTGGCAGGCGGTGACGCTGGCGGAGGCCGGCCAGGCCCGCGTCCATCCCACCAGCGTGACGCTGCCGGTGCGGGACGGACAGACGATCAAGGTGCAGCTGGGCGACTGGACCGGCAGGACCGTCTTTGTCGATCCCTATCGCGCGGCCGTGGTGGAAGATCCGCAGCCGCCCAGCCGGGTGGACGAACTGTCCATGCTGATGACCAGGCTGCATGTCGGCAACGTCCTGGGTCCGCTCTATTGGCTGGCGGCTTTCGTGACCGGCTTCGTGCCGCTGCTGTTCTTCGTCACCGGATTTTTCATGTGGCGCCGCAAGCGCCAGAACCGGCTGGCGATGACGCGGCCATTGCCCGACAGCCCCTAGGCTTGCGCTGGATCAAGGCGTCGCGGCTGGCTGTGGCTTTATCCTGCATGCCGTGCAGGGAAGGCTGATGCTTTATTTTTTCAATATCTTCGAAGGCAGCGTCGAGATCCCAGATCCGGAGGGGAGCGAACTGCCGAGCTGGGCAGCCGCGCAGGCGGAAGGGTCGGTGATCGTCGAGGAATTGTGCCGAGAGTTTCCCGGGCGTTTCGGCACCAACTCCGTCCTGGAGGTCGTTACCGCATGCGGCCGACGCGTCATGGCGCTGCCTATCCGCGAGGTGTGATGATGTAACCCATTGAAAGTTATGGGTTACGAATCGCACACTAAACCAAAGGTTGCAGGCGTTTGACTTACAAAGGTCGCTGAATATAGTGCGCGACCTTTCCGGCACCGGCCGGTGTCAACGAGCCTAGAGGACCAATGAGCAAGCGCCAAAATTCCAAGTACAAGATCGACCGCCGCATGGGCGAGAATATCTGGGGCCGCCCCAAGAGCCCGGTCAACAAGCGCTCCTATGGTCCGGGCCAGCACGGCCAGCGCCGCGCCAAGAAGCTGTCCGACTATGGCACCCAGCTGCAGGCCAAGCAGAAGCTCAAGGGCTATTACGGCAACATCACCGAGCGCCAGTTCCGCAAATACTATACCGATGCCGCCCGCCGTCCCGGCGACACCGGCGAGAACATGATCGGCCTGCTCGAGACCCGTCTCGACACCGTGGTCTATCGCAGCAAGTTCGTGCCGACCCCGTTCGCCGCCCGCCAGCTGGTCAGCCACGGCCATGTGAAGGTCAATGGCCGCCGCGTCACCATCGCCTCGTACCATGTGAAGGACGCCGACACGATCGAGCTGACGCAGAAGGCCCGCGAAATGACGCTGGTGCTGGAAGCCTCCAAGAGCGCCGAGCGCGATACGCCCGACTATCTGGAAGTCTCCGAAGGCAAGACCGCCAAGCTGCTGCGCACCCCCAAGCTGGCGGACGTTCCCTACGCCGTGCAGATGGAGCCGCATCTGATCGTTGAATTCTACTCGCGCTAGTGAGCCGGTGGCGCGCTTTGCGCGCGAGCATGTCCGGTGGACATGCGAGAACCGGCGAACGCCGCGAGCTTGGGCGAGCGGCCGTGAGCAGACAAACAAAAAGCCCGCCAGAAATGGCGGGCTTTTTTATTGGGCGATGGGCCTGGTATCAGGCGGTTTCCAGCGCGACGCCGTGCTGTTCCAGGAACGGCACCAGCTCTTCCTGCTCGAACATTTCCTTGACGATGTCGGCGCCGCCGACGAACTCGCCCTTCACGTAGAGCTGGGGAATGGTCGGCCAGTTGGAGAAGGCCTTGATGCCTTCGCGCACGTCCTGGTCTTCCAGCACATTGACGGCTTTGAACTTGACGCCGATGTGGTTGAGGATCTGCACCGTCACGGCCGAGAAGCCGCATTGCGGGAAGGCGGGTGTGCCCTTCATGTAGAGCAGCACATCGCTGTTCTTCACATCGTCGGCAATGCGGGCCTGAACGTCGGACATTTGGGAACTCTCATTGAAACTCCGCTATGATCTAAGCATGGCGCTGTGAAGGGTCAAGATCGCCCAAAAATGCCTGATATTGCTGGATTTCCATGAACCCTGCCTTGCCTGCCGCGCTTGCCGCCGCCCTGGATGCGGCCCTGACCGGCGTGGCGCGCAAGCCGCTGGCCGCCGCCGCCCGGAAACTGTCCGAGGGCTACCGCCAGGGCCAGACCTCGCGCGCCGTCGTCAGCCCCGAGGACGCGTGCGCCTATGCCGTGGCGCGCATGCCCGCCACCTATGCCGCCTGCAGCGCGGTGTTCTCTCGGTTGATGATGGCGATGCCGGATCTGGCGCCGCGGACCTTGCTGGATGTGGGCGCGGGGACAGGGGCGGCAAGCTGGGCGGCGGTTACCGCCTGGCCGCAAATGGAATCGCTGACCATGCTGGACCACAATCCGGCGCTGAGGGCGCTGGCGCGCAAGCTGGCGCAGGCAGGACCGCCCGGATTGGCAAGCGCGGAAATCCTCGGTGGCGATCTTGCATTGCTGGACATGAAGGCCGGGTTGGTCGTGGCCAGCTATGTGCTGGCCGAACTGCCCGAAGAAAAGGCGGCTGGCGTCGCGGCGGAGCTGTGGCGCTGGACGGACGCGGCCCTGGTGCTGGTCGAGCCGGGCACGCCGCAAGGCTTCGCCCGCATCCGCGCCGCCCGTGCCGCCCTGATCGCGGCCGGGGCGCATGTCGCCGCGCCGTGCACGCATGACGATGAATGTCCAATGGCCCGGAGCGTCGGCGAGAGCCGGAGCGACCAAAATCAAAGCGATTGGTGCCACTTCTCCCAGCGCCTGCCGCGTTCGCGCGATCACATGCTGATGAAGGGTGCGTCGGTGCCGTTCGAGGATGAACGCTATGCCTATGTCGCGGTGACGCGTGAACCGGCCGCAAGGGGGGCGCGCATTCTGGCGCCGGTTCTGGAAACCAAGCCCGGCCTGACATTCAAGCTGTGCGATGAAACCGGATTGCGGGCACAGTTTGTCGCCGCGCGGGACAAGGATGAATACCGCCGCGTCAGGAAGCGCGGCTGGGGTGACTTGTTCTAGTCCTTGGCAATCGTCTGGAGCTGGAGGGCATGCAGCACCCCGCC
>CANKIV010000001.1 GCA_947482125.1 Alphaproteobacteria bacterium | reverse complement strand
TCTGGGGCTTCAAGTACGACAGCAGCCTGGAGGGGATTGGCATCCATGCCGACGCCGCGGCGGTGAATGTCAATTTCTGGATCACACCCGACGAGGCCAATCTCGATCCGCAAAGCGGCGGCCTGGTGGTGTGGGACAGGGCGGCGCCGCTGGACTGGGACTTCGGCAAGTTCAACCGGGACGAGGACGCCATCCGCGATTTCCTGTCGAAAAGCGGCGCGCAGTCGATGACCATTCCCTATCGCGCCAACCGGGCGGTGATTTTCGACTCCGACCTTTTCCACCAGACCGACACGATCCGGTTCAAGCCCGGCTATTGCAACCGCCGCATCAACGTCACCTTGCTCTATGGCGAACGCGACCCCGAAAAGCTAAGCTAGCACCCATGCTCGAATTCGATCAAATCATCGCCCCCCTCAGCTTCGACAAATTCCTCCGTGACCATTGGGGCAAGTCCTTTGTCCGGATGCAGGGCCCGGCCGACCGCTTCAAAAGCCTGTTCAGCTGGGACGAACTCAACACGGTGCTTGAAACCCACCGGCTGATGCCGCCGCGTTTCAAGCTGTCCAAGGACGGCCAGGCGATCGATCCGATGCGCTATATCACTCCGCCGCATATGGGCACGCCCCGGCTGGATTCGGGGGGGCTGGCGGTCTGCCTCGCCGAAGGCGCCTCGCTGATCCTCAATGACGTCCAGGAAGTCCATCCGCGCCTGCGCGAGCTGATGCAGGTGTTCCAGGCCGCGCTCAAGACCGACACCTATGCCAATCTCTATGCCGCCTGGCACACCCAGAAGGCGTTCGACCTGCATTGGGACCCGCAGGATTCCATCATCCTGCAGCTTTCCGGCAAGAAGCGCTGGAAGGTCTACAAGCCGACCCGGCTGCATCCCCTGGAAGACGACATTGAAAAGCCGGCCCAGCCGACCGGCGAGCCGGTATGGGAAGGGGTGATGAAGGAAGGCGACGCCATCTATGTTCCGCGGGGCTGGTGGCATGTGGTCCATCCTCTCAACGAACCCTGCCTGCACCTGACGGTGTCGCTGACCCCGCCCAAGGGCATCGATCTTCTGGGCTGGGCAGTCTCATCCCTGCGGCGCGAAGCCGTTGTGCGCGCCGGTCTGCCGGCGCTGCAGGATGCAGCGGCGCAGGCCGCCACCATGAAGAGCCTGCGCGAACTGGTGAACAACGTGCTGACCGACCAGGCGATGGCCGATTTTCTGGGGCAATGGGACGCCAATATCGGCCACACCCCGCATATCCGCCTGCCGGGTTCGCCGTATGAGCAATTCTCCGAGCTGAGCGATGACAGCATGGTGCGGCTCGCCACGCTCAACCGCCTGCCACTCACCCCCTTTGGCGAGAATTTCGAATTCAAGGCGGTGAACAAATTGTGGACTGTGCCGCGCGCCCTGTTGCCCGCCCTCAGCCATCTGCACAACGCCAGGGCGTCCACCGTGGCAGAACTTTCCGCGGTGCTGGAGAGCGACGCCGCCCGCGACGATCTGAAAAAGAGCCTGGCGGTACTGGCGCGCTCGGGCGTGGTGCTGGTGGAAAAGAAAGTTCCCTGAAGTTCCCGCCCGCCTTTTTACGGGCCAGCCCGCGCCACATTACCGCCACCGGCGCGGCAGTTCATGCTCCCACCTTTCAACGCGCCCAAAGCGAGCGGGCGATACTCGGGAGAGAACTTTCATGAAAACCACTGCAAGCAAGGCAATGATCGCGGTTCTGGCGCTGGGCGTGACGCTTGGCGGATGCGCCACCCGGGAGTCGGTGGAAAATGCGCAGAACTCGGCCAATGCCGCGGACCGCCGCGCGATGAATGCGCAGGGGCGGGCCGACGATGCCTATGGTGTGGGGCAGGAGGCCCTGGGCGTTGGCCATGATGCCAAGTCGGCGGCGCTGATCGCCGAGCAGAAGGCCGACCAGGCCAATGCCGACATGTCGGCGGTCAAGCAGCGCGTTGCCGCGCTGGAGTGGAAAGTGAAGCCGAACAAGAAAGCGCGTCATCACAAGGCCAGGTCCGCACCGGCGCGCACCAACAGCTAGTACAAATGACAAACCCCGCGATGCCAGTCGCGGGGTTTGTCCTTTTGCGCCCCGGTTAGCTGTTCTTCAGAGAAGCCATGTCAATCACGAAGCGGTATTTCACATCGCTCTTCAGCATCCGGCCATAGGCTGTTTCGATATCCTGCATCCGGATCATCTCGACATCCGAGGTGATGCCGTTCTGGGCGCAGAAATCCAGCATCTCCTGGGTCTCGGGAAGGCCACCGATCAGCGATCCGGCGATGCCCCGGCGCTTGAACACCAGATTGAACACGGCGGGCGAGGGATGCGGCGAGGAGGGAGCGCCCACAAGCACCATGGTGCCGTCGCGCTTCAACAGCGATGTAAAGGCGTCGAGATTGTGCGATGCCGCCACCGTATTGATGATCAGGTCGAAACTGTTGGCATGGGCCTTCATCTCCGCATCGTTCTTCGACACCACCACTTCGTCGGCGCCCAGCGCCTTGGCGTCATCAACCTTGTCGGGCGAGGTCGTGAAAGCGACGGTGTGAGCGCCCAGCGCATGGGACAGTTTCACGCCCATGTGGCCAAGCCCGCCGATGCCGACAATGCCGACCTTCTTGCCCGGTCCGGCCTTCCAGTGTTTCAGCGGAGACCAGGTGGTGATGCCGGCGCAGAGCAGCGGGGCCACCGCCGCCAGATCCTTTTCCGCATGCTTGATCGCCAGCACGAAATGCTGGTCCACCGTGATGGCGGCGCTGTAGCCGCCATGGGTGTTGAAGCCGCCGCCGACCGGGCCGTTATACGTCCCGGTGAAACCCACCGGCCCGTCGCAATACTGCTCCAGGCCCTCGCCGCAGGAGGCGCAAGTGCGGCAGCTGTCCACCAGGCAGCCGACGCCCACGATCTGGCCGGGCTTGAACTTCTTCACCTCGGCGCCCACCGCCGTCACCTTGCCGATGATCTCGTGGCCCGGCACGCAAGGGTACTGGGTGCCCGGCCATTCGCCGCGCGCGGTATGCAGGTCGCTGTGGCAGACGCCGCAGAACAGAATCTCGATGGCGACATCCCGGGGGCCGGGGGCGCGGCGCTCGATGGTGGTGGGGGCGAAAGGCGTGGTGGCGGACTGGGCGGCAAAGGCTTTGGTCTGCATGACGGCTCCTGAAGGGGTGCGCGAAACCTAAGGGTTAAAGCGGCGTTGTGAAGGGCACTTGCGGCGTTTCGCCCGGATTGCCCGGAGCGGGTTGACGCACCGCAGCATTGATCTTACCACCCCGGCGCTTTCAGTCAGGACTTAAACCATGCGCGTGGACCAGATTCCGGTCGGAAAAAATGCCCCCGATGACGTCAATGTCATTATCGAGGTGCCGATCGGCGGCGAGCCGATCAAGTATGAGCTCGACAAGGCCTCCGGGGCGCTGGTGGTGGACCGCTTTCTCTATACGGCGATGCGCTATCCGGGCAATTACGGCTTCATCCCGCATACGCTTTCGGGCGATGGCGATCCGGTGGATGTTCTGATCGCCAATTCCCGCGCCATCGCGCCCGGCGCGGTGATGAGCGTGCGTCCGGTGGGCGTGCTGCTGATGGAAGATAATGCCGGCATGGATGAGAAGATCGTGGCGGTGCCGTCCTCGCACATCACCCAGCGTTTCGACGGCATTACCAATTACAGCGATCTGCCCGATATTACCCTCAAGCAGATCGAGCACTTCTTCGCCCACTACAAGGATCTGGAACCCGGCAAATGGGTCAAGATCATCCGCTGGGGCGATAGCGCCGAAGCCAAGCGGCTGATCCAGGAAGGCGTGGCGCGAAACGCCGGGAAAGCCTAGCCCAGGTAACGCGCCGCCGGATGCTGCCAGGACAGGTTGGGCCCGAGCTTCAGGCGCGCCGCTTCCGCTTCTGCAAGGTCATTGGCGTCGGGCAGGGAGGGAATGGTGATGCGCTCGCCCAGCTCCAGGCCCTTGAGCGCCGCATCGACCAACTCGTCCACATCCATGGTTTTTTCCGGCGGCAAGGTTTCGACATCCTTGCCGGCCCGCTCCCAGATTTCGGTGCGGGTGATGCCGGGCAGCACGGTCTGGATGGTGACGCCATTGGCGTTCAGCTCGCGGGTGAGGGCGTTGGACAAGGCCAGCAGGAAGGCCTTGGAGCCGCTGTAAACGCCGTTGAAGCGTTCCGGGTTGACTGCCACCGCCGAGGCCATGTTGACGATGGTGCCCGACTTGCGCGCCGTGAAGGCGCGGCCTGCCGCCAGCGCCAGCCGTGTCGCCGCCGTCACATTCAGCGCCACCAGCCGCTCGATGGTTTCCACCTTGGTGTTAAGCTGGGGCTCGACCGTGGCGATGCCGGCATTGTTGAGAAAGAAGGTGAGGGCGGCGTCGCTTTCCAGTTTCTGCTCCACCCGCCCGACATCGGCGCTTTGTGTCAGGTCCGCGACCAGTATTTCCGAAGCCGCGCCGCTTGCCTCCAGCTCCCCTGCCAGTGCTTCCAGCCGGGCCTTGTCGCGCGCCACCAGCACAAGATCGTAGCCGCGGCCCGCCAGCCGCCGGGCATAGGATTTCCCGATCCCGCTGGAGGCTCCGGTGATAAGGGCTTTGGGTCTGGTCATGGCTGGTATCCTTTCGCCAAAGCCACCAGTAACGCCCCGGTGGCGCTTTTCAAGACGGGACCGGCGTGCCAGATTCCCGCCGGGTTTCACGAATGGGAAAATGACATGGTGCGCAAACAGATGTCCGGCGTGATTGTGGCGGCCTTGATCCTTGCGCCGGGCGCGGCGCTGGCGGGCCACGGCAAGGCCGGACTGTGGAAGACCAGCACCACCACCAACATGGCGATGACCATGCCGCCCGAAATGGCGGCCCAGATGAAAGCCATGGGCATGAAGGCACCAGCCGCCAATACCTTCACCAGCCAGATGTGCATGAGCCAGGCGGAAGTGGATTCCAGCAAGCCGCCGCATATCGACCAGGGCGGTACCGGCTGCACCACCAGGGTTCTCAGCCAGACGCCATCCTCCATGACGTCGGAGATGACCTGCAACGGCAGGATGAAAGGCACCGGCCGCATGCAGATCAGCTATCGCGGTGCCGAGCATTATCAGGGCAGCTACGACTTCAAGGGCACGGTGGAAGGCAATCCCACCAGCATGTCCACAAGCTTCAGGGGCGACTGGGTGAAAGCGGACTGCGGCGCCGTGAAGCCCTACAGCCTCAGGACGCAGTGACAGGGGGTATCCAGCAGCTCGCCGGCCTGATCCGGTCCTCGCGCCGTGCCGTGATCTTCACGGGCGCGGGCATGTCCACCGAATCCGGTATTCCCGATTTCCGCTCGCCCGGCGGCATCTGGACCAAGATGATGCCGGTGGAATTTCAGGACTATGTCCGCGACCCCGAGGCCCGGCGCGTGTCCTGGCAGCGGCGCTTTGAAATGGAAGACACCTGGAACGCGGTGCAGCCCAATGACGGGCACCGGGCGGTGGCCGAACTGGTGGCCCAGGGCCGGGTCAGCCATGTCATCACCCAGAATATTGACGCCCTGCACCAGGCCGCCGGCGTGCCGGACGCAGCGGTGATCGAACTGCACGGCAACACCCGTTATGCCAAATGCCTGGACTGCGGCAGGCGGGTGGAGATTCCCGACATCCGCGCCCATTTCGACGTCCATGGCGAGGCGCCCGATTGCGCCGGCTGCGGCGGCATCGTGAAGACCGCCACCATCTCCTTCGGCCAGCCCATGCCGCAGGACGAAATGCTGCGGGCCGAGGCCGCTACCCTGGCCTGCGACCTAATGCTGGTGATGGGCTCCTCGCTGGCGGTCTATCCGGCGGCGGGCTTTCCCCTGATGGCCAAGCGGGGCGGGGCCAGGCTGGCGATCCTGAACCGGGACGAAACCCCGCAGGACCGTTTCGCCGATCTGGTCGTAAATGCGGGTATTGGCCCCCCAATGCGGGCGGTTATTGACCTTTTGTAAGGCGGGTTGCCCGTACCTATATGATCGCTAGACTGCCTCAACCCCCGAATCCCGGAGACTGCCCTTGTTCCGCGCCGATGAAGAAAATGACGAAAAAGACGAAAAGTCCAAGGCGCCGGAGCCGCAATCCAGCGAGATCGCCAAGGCGCTCTACAAGTCGCGCACCATCCTGATTTTCGGCGAAGTCGACATGAAGATGGCCGAACGGGTCACCGCGCAGCTTCTGGCCTATGCCGAAAGCGAAGGCGATATCCGCGTCATCGTCAATTCGCCGGGCGGCCATGTGGAGTCGGGTGACACCATCCACGACATGATCCGTTTTGTCGGCAACAAGGTGAAAATGATCGGCACCGGCTGGGGCGCCAGCGCCGGCGCGCACATTTTCCTGGGCGCCAAAAAGGAAAACCGCTTCTGCCTGCCCTTTACCCGCTTTCTGCTGCACCAGCCCCTGGGCGGCGTGCGCGGCCAGGCCAGCGACATCACCATCGAGGCCGAGGAAATCCTCAAGATGCGCGCCCGCCTGATCCGGGAAATCGCGGTGGAAACCGGGCAGTCCTATGAAAAGGTCGTGGCCGATACCGAGCGCAATTTCTGGATGGGCGCCGAGGATGCGGTCAAATACGGCCTCGCCGCCAAGGTCATCAGCAGCGCCAGCGAGGTCTGACCCGTGGCGCCCGTGCCATGGTGGCGCGGCGCTTCGGTCTATCAGGTCTATGTCCGCAGCTTTTGCGACGGCAATGGCGACGGGCAGGGCGATTTCGCCGGCCTGACGTCCAAGCTCGATTACATCAAGTCGCTGGGGGTGGACGCGGTCTGGCTGTCGCCCATCCATCCATCGCCCAACCGTGACTGGGGTTATGACGTTTGCGACTATGACGGGGTGCATCCCGACTACGGCACCCTGAAGGATTTCGCCGCGCTGCTGGACGCCGCCCATGCCCGGGGCCTGAAAGTCCTGCTCGACGAAGTCCTGGCCCACACTTCCGATGAACATGCCTGGTTCGCCGCCAGCCGCGACGGCGATGGTGGCAAGCGCGACTGGTATGTCTGGGCCGACCCGCAGGGCGACGGCACGGTGCCCAACAACTGGCTGTCGGTGTTCGGCGGTCCGGCCTGGTCCTACCAGCCGGCGCGGCGGCAGTATTACCATCACAAGTTCCTGCGCCAGCAGCCCAAGCTCAACTGGATGAAGGCCGAGGCGCGCGAAGCAGCGCTGGCGGTGCTGGATACATGGCTGAAGCGCGGTGTGGACGGCTTTCGCCTGGATGTCGCCAACGCCTTCCTGCACGACACCAAACTCACCGATAATCCGCCCATCCCGGCGGCACAGCGTGGCGCACCGGAATGGTCGGCGGCGGCCAACATGCAGCGTCATCTCAATGACTCCAACCGGGAGGAGAACCGCGCCGTGCTGGATGTGATCCGCCGCCGGGTGGATGCGTTTGATCGCCGTTTTGTGTTCGGCGAATTCTCCGAAGAGTTCGAACGCTCCGGCTGCTACCTGCCGCCGGAATCCGGCCTGCATGCGGGATACAACTTCGCGCTGTTGCTGGCGACGGACGCCGCGGCCATCCGCGCCCATCTGGAAACCCTGGCGCAATTTCCCGATCACTGGCCCTGCATCGCCTTTTCCAACCATGACGTGATCCGCACCGCCACTCGCTTCGGACCCGGATCGGCCAAGGCGATGCTGGCGCTGCTCTGCGCCTTGCGCGGCACCATCCTGCTCTATCAGGGCGAGGAACTGGGCCTGCCGGAAGTGGACCTGCGCCGCGATCAGCTCAAAGACCCGGTTGGCGATCTCTATTACCCGCTGTTCAAGGGGCGCGATGGCTGCCGCACGCCGATGCCTTGGGACGCCGCCGCGCCCGGTCTTGGTTTTACCAGTGGCGCGCCCTGGCTGCCGTCCGGCTCCGATCATGCCGCGCTGGCGGTTTCCTCCCAGGAGCGCGATCCGGATTCGGCGCTGGCCTTCACGCGCAAGTGGCTTGGCGCGCGCAATGCCCATCCGGCGCTGCGCAGCGGCACGCTCACCCTGCTGGCCGGCGATGCGCTGGCCTTTGTCCGCGAGGCGGGGAGCGAGAAGATCGTCTGTGTCTTCAACCTGGGCGAAGACGGCGTCCGCTTCGATCTGCCCGGGCCTGCCCGGGCGCTGGAGCTGGGAACCGGCGAGGCCCGGCTGGTAGGGTCGGCGCTAGCCCTTGGTCCCGGCAGTGCGTGGTTCGGGGCTCTCTAAAGCCTTGAGCGCCGCCTCGAGCGGCAGCAGCACACAGGCATGCCGGCCGGGATGGCTGGCGACGGCCTCGAACACCGCATAGGCGGGCGAGGGCGCCGCGCCACCGGCCATCATGGTCTTGAGGCCACCTGCCAGCCGCGCCAGACCAGCCTGGTCCAGTCCGGCGCCAGCTTCCGCCAGCAGCGCCGCCGAGGCCTGGGTGAGGATGCAGGCCTGGGTCTGATGGGCCAGGGCGGCGATCCGTCCGTCTTCCAGCATCAGCTCTACCGTCACCCGGTCGCCGCAGGCGGGGTTGTGGGCCGAGCCAGAAGCGTCGGGTGCCGGCAGGTGCCCGGCCCCGGCAGCGTCCGCCGCCAGCCGCAAAAGCTCGCGGCGATAGAGGGGGTCATCGGTCATGGCCACCTTCAGATGTCACCTTAAGACCCAAGTCAAACCCTTTGGGGAAGTGCAGTTTTCGAGGCTTGGAAGATGTTTCTTGTTGCCAGCGGCAACTAGGCCGCACCTGCGACGCGCGGCAGATGCATCCGGGCCCTCAAGCCGCCGCCGGGGCGGTTCTCCAGCATCACCACGCCGCCATGGCCCTCGACAATCGCCTTGACCAAGGTCAAGCCCAGCCCGGTGCCGCCGGTGGCTTCGTTGCGCGAGCTTTCCAGCCGGACGAAAGGCTCGAACACGCGCTGGCGGTCGGTTTCCGGGATGCCGGGGCCCTCATCCTCGACCACCACGTCATAGCCATCGCCGGCATTGGCGATCCGCACATCGGCCTTGTGGCCATAGGCGACTGCATTCTCCACCAGGTTGCGCACGGCGCGCTTGATCTCGTTGGGGCGGCAGGAAATGGGGGCGGGGGAGTGGTTGGCCCAGCTCACCGGCTCGCCGATTTCGTCCAGGTCGGTGCAGAGGCTCTCCACCAGCGCCGACAGGTCGACATTGCGCCGCTGCTCGCCGCCGGCGCCCTTGGCGGCGGCCAGCACCTGTTCGGTCAGGGCCTGCAATTCATCGAGATTGCGCAAGAGGCCGTCGCGCAATTCGCTGTCCTCGACAAATTCCAGGTTGATGCGCATGGCGGTAATCGGCGTACGCAGGTCATGACCGACCGCCGATAACAGGTGGCGCTGGCTTTCCAGGGTCTTGGTGACCTTTTCGGCCATGGCATTGAAGGCGGCGGCGGCGTTGCGCACGTCATCGGGACCCTGTTCGGCGACATGGGGCGCGCCCGTGCCGACCGCCACCTTGGCTGCCGCTTTGGTGAGTTCGGACAGTGGCCGCACCACCCGCCGGGCCATGAAGGCGGCGCCAGCGGATGCCAATATTCCCGCCACCAGTGCTGCGACCATGATCTCCACCGGCCATACCGGTGTTGGGCGCACCAGGACGCTGCTCAGGGTGGTGCGTGCATCGATCGGCACGATGGTCTGAATCACTTCGGTATCGGTTCCGCGCGCCCGCACCGGCCGCAATTCTTCGGGGATATTGGCGAGTGGCTGATGGAGATGCACGGCAATGGCATTTTTGCGCGGGTGGTTCTGGGGCAGGGCATCGGCCAGGCGCTTGGCCAAAGCGGTTTCCTCAGCGGTCATCGGCTGGGGCCTGTAGCCCGTGATTTCGCGGAAGCGCCATTCAAACCGGCCCATCTGCTGCATGACGACCAGGCGAGATGCCGGAGGCACCCGGGCGACGGTCGCCGCCACCGCCGCGGTGCGGTCGATCATGCGCTCGGTGTTGAAATTGCGGGTCTGGGCCTCGCTGTTTTTGTAGAAATAGATCGCGACGCCGATATTGGAGATCGCCACGGCGGCGGCGGTCACCAGGATCAACTGCACCACCAGGGTGCGCGGCCAAAATCGGAGTCGCATGTTCAGCCTTTTGTTTTGCTGCTTCGCAAGCGAAGCGGCTAAGCCATTTCAGGGTCCATCGCGAAGATGTACCCGCCTCCCCAAACGGTCTTGATATAGCGCGGATTCTTGGGGTCCGGCTCGATTTTCTTGCGCAAGCGCGAGACATGGTTATCGATCGAGCGGTCGAAAAGATCGGCGTCGCGCCCCTTGGTCAGGTCCAGCAACTGGTTGCGGGTCAGCGCGATCTTGGGCCGTTCCAGCAGCGCCGACAGCAGGCGGAACTCGCCGCTGGACAAGGGCAGGGCCACGCCATCGGGCCCGATCAGCTCGCGCTGGCCGGTATCCAGCATCCAGTCCCCGAACCGCACCCGCTCGGCGCCAGGCGGTTTCTGGCGCGGCGGCAGGGCCTGGGTGCGGCGCAGGACGGCGGCGACGCGGGCGATCAATTCGCGCGGGCTGAACGGCTTGGCGATGTAATCGTCGGCGCCCATTTCCAGGCCGATGATGCGGTCTACTTCCTCGCCGCGCGCCGTCAGCAGGATGACGGGAATCTGGGTGGTTTCGCGGATGGAGCGGCACAGGCTGAGGCCGTCCTCGCCGGGCATCATGATGTCCAGGACCACCAGGTCGATGGCGGCGGCCTTCATTACCTTGCGGGCGCTGGCGGCGTCCTGGGCCGTGGTGGCGCGATAGCTGTGCTCGCGCAGATAGCGCGCCAGGGGCTCGCGGATGTCGCGCGCATCCTCCACCAGCAGGATGTGCGGCTTGGCTTCTTCTTTGATCATGAGGCGCAATTTTGACGTCACGCCATACCCCCACGCAAACAGGATTTGTCGCAAACCCTGTCGAATGCGGCAGTTTCGCTTCTTTGCACCAAAATAGAAACCGCTAGATCACCACAATCACGAACAGAAGCAGGATAACCACCACGCCGGCCAGGCCGGCGATCCAGACGGCCGGCGCCGGATTGGGGGACGGTCCTGTCTTTCCCTGTTGGTGGGGCGGTTGTGGGCGCGTGGCAGAGCGGAACATCGGGGCTTTCCTGAGGAGCGCGGGCATATTGGCCCAGCGTCAGGTCCGGTACACCCCGAAAATTCGTCCGTACCCCCCCTTTTGGCGGGAGGTCCAATAAGGCAGGATTGTGGCGAAACCTGCTGGCAATCGCAGGGGGGGACATGGAGGATGCTGGCGGCCGGACCGTTACCGGTCAGGTCAAGTGGTTTGATGCCCATAAAGGCTATGGATTTATCACGCCGTCCGGTTCGGAAGGCGAGGGTGACATCCTGCTGCACCAGACCTGTGTGCGCCAGTCCGGCTTCAAGCAGGCCTTCGAGGGCGCGTCCGTGGTGTGCGAGGCCGTGAAAGGCCCGCGCGGCATGCAGGCCAGCCGCATCCTGTCCCTGGACAATTCCACCGCCCAGGTCATGCCCACGGTCAGCGAACGCGGTCCGCGCTATGTCGCCGAGCCGCGCGGTCCGGCCTTTGAAGGCACGGTGAAATGGTTCAACCGCGCCAAGGGCTATGGCTTTGTCAGCCGTGGCCCCGGCACCACCGACATTTTCATCCATATGGAAACCTTGCGCCGCTGCAATGTCCGCGAATTGCAGGAAGGCCAGAAGGTCGAGGTGCGGGTGGGGGACGGACCGAAAGGTGAATTGGTCGCGGAAATAGCGGTGATGGATTCCTGACCTTCGCGAATTGATTTTACGCCGGCGGCTGCGATAGTCGCCGCCATGCGATACCTGCTTTGCTTTGTCCTGCTGACGCTTTGCGCCGCCCCGGCGCTGGCGCAAAAATGTCCCGTTCCCAAAAAACTGACCTTCCAGGTGGAAAAGCAGATCCAGCGCGACACGCTTGGCTTCACGCAAGGGTTGGAAGTGGACAATGGCGCCCTGCTGGAAGGCACCGGCAACCTGTTCGGCGATACACGGATCAACCGCATCGATCCGGCCACCGGCAAGGTCACGCAGCTGATGACGGCGGGAAAACGCTATTTCGGCGAGGGCGTGACGATGTTCGATGGGCGCATCTACCAGATGAGCTGGCGCGAGGGCCGGGTGTTTGTGTTCGACCGCCAGCTGCGTCCGCTGGCGGAATTTCCCAATCCGCGCGACGGCTGGGGCCTGACCCATGACGCCACGCGGCTGATCGCCAGCGACGGTTCCAGCCGGCTGTTTTTCGTGTCGCCGAAGGATTTCAGCACCCTCGGTTCGGTGCGGGTGACACGGGATGGCCGCTATCTCGATAATCTCAATGAACTGGAATATGTGGACGGCGCGGTCTGGGCCAATGTCTTCGAATATTGGGATGTGGTGAAGATCAATCCCGCGACCGGCTGCGTCGAGGCCAGCGCCGACCTGAAGCCCCTGCGGGCCCGGATGAACGCCTATGAGCGCCGTTACATCGATTCCGATTCCAATTTCGTGCCCAACGGGATTGCCCATGACGCGGCCACGGGCCAGTTCATTTTGACAGGAAAAAACTGGCAAAGCCTGTTTTTCGGGCGTTTTGTCGAGGTTAATTGACGCCTTTGTCCCCAGCGTGTAATTCCTGACGGGCTCTGATCGGAGCGTAGCTCAGCCTGGTAGAGCATTAGCTTTGGGAGCTAAGGGCCGTTGGTTCGAATCCAGCCGCTCCGACCATTTGTTTTCCGCGCGGTCGCGCGGAAAACAAATGCCAAGCCCGCCCGCGCGTCAGCGACTTGAGGGCGGGCGCGGCAGTGAACGCGGGATAGAGTTTTTTTGAGGGTGCCATGCGCGCGCGTATTTACAGACCGGCCAAGAACGCCATGCAATCGGGCAAGGCCCGCACCAAGCTGTGGCAGCTGGAATATGAGCCGGAGACGCCGCGCACCATCGATCCCCTGATGGGCTGGACCTCTTCGGGCGACATGCGCCAGCAGCTTTGCCTGGAGTTCGACACGGCGGAAGAAGCGGTTGCCTATGCGAAGGCCAACGCCATTCCCTACCAGGTGTTCGAGCCGCACGTGCTGGTGCCCAAGCCCAAGGCCTATTCGGACAATTTCAAGTTCGACCGCAAGGTGCCGTGGTCGCATTGAATGGGCCGCACTGATTTTTTGGGTCTTTTGGCCTAGGATCGGCGCACGACTCCGTAGCTCAGCTGGATAGAGCACCTGCCTTCTAAGCCGGTGGTCGCTGGTTCGAATCCAGCCGGGGTCGCCATCACCATTATGGAAAGCGATGCGGCGTGCGGGGCCGTTCCTCGTCGCTGGATTGCGTCACCGCCAGGGTCGCCGCCAGGGTGCGGGCGCCATCCGCGACCGAGACCACCGGCGGTTCGTCCCGCCGCACCAGGCGCTGGAAATGGGCGAGTTGCGCCTTGTACGGATCGTGATAGGGCGGCACGGCCTCGGTGGCAGCGATCGGGCGATTCCAGCCGATGTCGCCGGGTACGGGCGCTGACCAGGTCCGCAGCACCGGCAATTCCAGGCTGCCCTCCGTGCCGATCAGGCGATAGGCGCTTTGCGCGCTGTGCGGGAACGCGGGATTCTCGCCGCTGCCCTGCTCGATGGTCCAGGGCGAAAATCCGGCATCGGTGCAGGCCAGGGTGCCGAGGCAGCCATTGGCGAAGCGGAACATGGCGACCGCGCTGTCCTCGACCGCGAAACCGCGCATCGCATTGCTCTTGATCCCGCTGACGCTGACGATTTCGCCGCACAGGTGCCGCAGCATGTCGATTTCATGGATGGCGTTGATGAGAAGAGGGCCGCCGCCCGGCTGGGTGCGCCACGCGGTCTTGAAGTAGTCGTCGGGCTTGCGCGTCGCCCATACCACCGATACCGCCACCAGCCGGCCCAGCGATCCCTTCGCGATCACCGCTTTGGCCTCCTGGATGGCCGCGAGATAGCGGCGGTGATGCCCGGCCAGTGTCCTGACGCCGCTGGCGCGGATGGCCGCCACCAGGGTTTCGGCTTCCTCTAGGGTGGCGGTTACCGGCTTTTCCATCAGGAAATGAATGCCGCGTTCGCAGCAGGCAATGCCATGGGGCAGGTGCAGGCGGTTCGGCGTGGCGATCACCACGGCTTCCGGGCGCGCCCGGTCCAGCATCTCGCGTTCGTCCGCAAACCAGGGGGCGCTTCCCGTTTTCAGCTCTGCCGAGGCACCCAGAGGATCGGCCACGGCCACCAGTTCGGCAGCGCCGGGCATGTCCAGGATGGTCTGGATATGCCGCCTGCCGATCAGGCCCGCACCCATAACCGCGATCCGCAATGGAGTCATGATGCGTTCTCACCAAGGTCTGTGATGCGCCGCGCCGCTTCATGAAGGTGCCGGGCATGCATGAGGGGATCATCGCCGGGACGCAAGGGCACCTCGACGCTGGCGACGCATCCTTCCGGCATGACGTCCAGCAAGTCTTTCAGGGGAAACTCTCCGTCGCCCGGAGCGCGCCGGTCGGTTCGCGCCTCCCGGATCAGGGCGTCGTGTCCCCAAGGCGCCTGAAGGGGGCCGTCGCAAAGCTGGACATAACCCAGGCTTCCGGCCGGGGCGGCCCTGATGTCGGCCATACTGTCGCCGGCGCGCATCCAGTGCAATGCGTCCACCAGCACCTTGAGATTGGACTGTGCGGCGGCGCGGCTGACCGCGAGCGCCGCGCCCAGGGACTTCACGCCGGAGAAAATCATATATTCCAGATCGAGCGTGAGACCGAAGGGTGCGGCCAGTTCGGCCAGCCGCGCCAGCAATGTGGCGGCCTGTGCGGGGTCATCACTGTCGCAAACGACCTTCAATCGGCGTGCTCCCAGCAGGCTCGCGGCCTCCATCAGCGGCAGATGGCGTTCGGGGTCGGTGTCGTCGCCGAGACGAATGATTTCGACATCCCAGACCGCAAGCCCGTTGCCCTGCAAAAGCGGAAGAAGCGCGCGGCACAGAGATATCCGCTCCTTATCGTCATAAGCGCGATCGGTTGGGGTCGCGGGGGAAAGGCGCAGGTCCACCAGGTCGAATCCCGCCAAGGCCGCGATCCTGATCAGGTCTTCGGGTGGGCTGGCGATCAGGCTCAGATGCGCCAGCGATAATGGGTGCGGCATGGCCTTGCGGCTCTTGTTCTGGTTTCCCGCAAGTATGCCGTCAGGCCGTGACTTCGTCTATCCAGTGGAAATAGCCGGCAAACCCCGCGCTGAAGGGCAGGGCGACGATCTGTGGCACGGCATAGCTATGCACCGCCTTAATCCGGGCGATGGCGCTTTCAAACAGGGCGGTGCGGGTCTTGATCAGCAGCAGCAGTTCGGCCTCGTTCCGGGTCTTGCCGTCCCAGCGATAGAAGCTTTCGATGGGCAATAGCTGGACGCAGGCCGCCAGCCTTTCGTCGATCAGCAGATTGGCGATTGAGGCGGCTTCGTCGCGCGACGGCACGGTCGTCAGAAGCACGCCATAGTCGGACGGCGCGGCCTCATGTAGCGAAGCGTTAGGCCCTTTTAAATTCACTTGGCCGCCGTGATCATCGGCTGCGAGGCGCGGCGGGCGAAGGCCAGGATGTGTTGCACCGTTTCCTTGAGGCCGGTGGTGACGATATCGCTTTCGGTGGCTTCGATGCCGTCGAGGTAACGCGAATTGTCACCCGCCAGGCCCCAGAAGATCGCAATCACCGGCACGCCGGGCATGTGCTTGCGCAACCGGCGCACCTGGTAGCGCGCATTCTTGAAGGTCCCCGGTTCCAGATAGGAAACGCAGGTCAGGCGCACACCCGCGCAGGACAATTCGCGGATATGGGTGGCCGAGGTCTCATCCGACGACACCACCCGCGCCCCCACACCGTATTTTCCAAGCATGTCCACCAGCAGCAAGGCGGCGGCTTCGTCCAGCGGGCCGCGCCCGGCCACGCACAGGACGGGTTCGACCGACGCGCCGTGCCAGTTGTGGGAAGGATCGCCGGCGTCTTCGTCCTTGCGGTCGGAAAGGTTGACGATCAGGCCCTTGATGGCGTCGCGGATGCGCTCCTGGCGCACCGGGTCCAGCACGCCGCGATCAACATCGGTCTGCGCCAGCATCAGGGCGCGGGCCGCCACTTCGTCATAATAGGACGACAGTGAATTTTGCTTGAGAAAGATTTCGGCTTCGTCGGCAGCTTCGTCGGGGTCGTTGGCCAGCATGCGCAGGTACAGGCTTTGCTCGGCGCGCAGCGCCGGCTGGTCGCCCAGCATCACATCCAGGAATTTCAGGCTTTCGACATGGCGGCTGAAAACCACGAAGCACATGGTCAGCGGGGTGGAGAGCAGCAGGCCCACTGGTCCCCACAGCCAGGTCCAGAACGCTGCCGCGACCACGACCGCCACCGCCGACAGGCCCATGCTGCGGCCATACAGGAAAGGCTCGATCGCCTGGCCGGTCACGGCATCCACCACGAAGTAGAGAATCATGGCCTGGACCAGCATGCTCCAGCCTGGGTCGACCGCCAGCGCCAGGGCCAGGGGAAACAGCGAGGCCAGCGGCACGCCGACATAAGGAACAAAGCGCATCAGGCCGGACATCAGCCCCCACAGCCCGGGATTGGGAATGCCGATCAGCCACAGGCCAATGCCGATGAGCAGTCCGAAGCAGATATTGACCCCGGTCTGCAAAAACATATAGCGCGACAGCCGCGAAGCAGCTTCGTCCAGCGCGATGGTGGTGCGCTGCATGTCGCGCGATCCCGCCAGGCGCACGATGCGGTCTCGCAAATCGTCTTTCTGCAGCAGGATGAAGCCGACGAACACCAGCACCAGCACGATCAGGCCCAGCGGCTCCAGCAGCGGGCCCAGAACGGTCTGGGCGATGGACCAGGGCGCCACCGAGGTGCGGCGGATGATGACGGGGATCGGCTTGATCGGATCGTCCGGCGTGACGCCGGCTGTCTCCTCGGCCTTGCTGCTGCCGGTGACCTGTTCGGCCAGCGTTTCCACGGTCTTGTTGAGCCGCATGATGGTGTTGTTGTTTGCCGCCCCGCCCACCACCGACTGGATCTTGTGGGCAAGGTTGGTCTGATAGCGCGGCAGTTCGGCCGCCAGCTTGGCCAGCTGCGAGCCCATGAAGCCGCCCAGCGACGTCAGGACCACCACCGCCAGCAGCACGCTGATCAGGACGGGAGCAACCTGGCCCAGATGCCAGCGCTTGAGCAGCCCGACCAGTGGCGCCAGGGCGAAGGCCATCAGCACCGCCAGCGCCAGGGGCATCAGCACGGGGCGGCCGAAATAGATGCCGGCCACGACCACCGCGGTGATCACCGCCGTCATGAATTTGGGGGTGAGAGGGTCGGCTCCAACGGCGCGATGCGGAGAAGACTTCAGGTCTGCCATGTCCGGACTATAACCCGCGTCAGCCGGTTCCGCTTCAATCTAACTTGCGGAAAAAGCAGCTTGGCGCCCCGGTGTGGCAGGCCGGCCCCATCTGGTCCACCTTCAGCAGCAGGACGTCGCCGTCGCAGTCCACATAGGCCTCGACCAGGTGCTGGTGGTGGCCGCTGGTCTCGCCCTTGGTCCAGACCGACTGGCGCGAGCGGGACCAGTAGGTGACGCGCCCGGTTGCCAGGGTCATTTCCAGGGTCTCGCGGGTCATCCAGGCGAACATCAGCACCTGGCCCGTCGCCGCGCTCTGGGCAATCACCGGCACCAGGCCCTTGTCGTCGAACTTGACGGTGGAGACGAAGGCGGCGTGGGTCAGGTGGTCGGTCACGATTGCTCTCTCAGCCGGTTGAGGCCCTTTTCCAGATCGGCGATCAGGTCGCCCGCGTCTTCCAGGCCCGCATGAATGCGCAAGACCGGTCCTTCCGCCGCGAAGGCCCTGGCGCTGCGCCTGATATGCGCCGGGACGATCAGGCTTTCAAACCCGCCCCAGGAATAGCCGATGCCGAAAAGCTGCAAACCATCCACGAAGGCGGCGACCGCAGCGTCGGACGCCGGTTTCAGCACCAGCCCGAACAGGCCGCAGGCGCCGGAAAAATCGCGCTTCCACAGGGCATGGCCAGGGTCGCTTTCCAGCCCTGGATGCAGCACCCGCGCAACTTCGGGGCGGCCGGCCAGCCAGCGGGCCAGGGCGAGGCCGGTTTCCTGATGGCGCGCCAGCCGGACCGGAAGGGTGCGCAGGCCTCGAAGGCCAAGGAAGCAATCGTCGCCGCTGGCATAGAGCCCCAGATTGCCATGGGTCTCGTGCAGCCGCGCCGCATGGCTGTCATTGGCGGCGACATAGCCCAGCATCACATCGGCATGGCCGCCGACAGATTTGGTGGCCGCCTGGATGGAAAGGTCCACGCCATGCGCCAGTGGCTGGAAGAAAACCGGCGTCGCCCAGGTATTGTCCATAAGCACCGAGGCGCCTTTGGCATGCGCCGCTTTCACGATGGCGGGAATGTCCTGCACCTCAAAGGTGAGGGAGCCGGGGCTTTCACAGAATACCGCCTTGGTGTTGTGCTTCAGAAGCGGCGCGATGTCATCGGTGGGCGCGTAGTAGCTGGTCTCGGCACCCATGCGCTTGAGGGTGGTCTCGCAGAAGGTCTTGGTGGGTTCGTAAGCGCTGTCCACCATCAGCAGGTGATCGCCCGCGCCGCAAACCGAAAGGATGGCCAGCGCATTGGCGTTGAGCCCCGACGGCACCGTGACGGTACGCGCCGCGCCTTCCATGGCGCAGATCGCTTCTTCGAAGCTGCGGGTGGTCGGCGTGCCGCGCCGGCCATAGCTGTAAGGTTGCCTGTTGGCCTTCAGCGCCGCCAGATCGGGATAGAGAATGGTCGAGGCGCGATAAACCGGCGTGTTGACCACGCCGAAATGTTCATCGCTCATGCGGCCGGCGGAGACGGCGAGGGTTTCGGGCTTGTCTTTCTTGTCCATGGTTAAGCGGCCCGCCGCGGCCATAGATAGCTGATCAGAAAGAAGAACACGCCGCTGCCGACGCCGACCCAGCCGATCACATTGAAGACGCCCAGCGAGGTTTCCAGCGCGGCGCGCGGATCGATCGCCTGGCCGCCCAGGGTCTCGGTGCCGGCATGCTCGGCGATGAAGGCGCCAATATACTGCGCCCAGCTGCTGGACAGGAACCAGATCGCCATCATGGTCGAGACCAGGGCGGGCACCGACAGTTTGGTGATCTCTGCCATGCCGACCGGCGACAGGCACAATTCGCCAGTGGTGTGCAGCAGATAGGCCAGCGCCAGGAATATCAGCGGAAGGCGATAGTCCGTGTCGGCAAAGCCCGCGGCCCAGACCAGGACCAGAAAGCCCGCGCCGACCTGTACCAGGCCCAGCCCGAATTTCACCACCGGGTCGAAATCCATGTTCTTGCGGCCCAGCCAGGCCCACAGCATTGCGAACAGCGGCGCGAACAGGAGAATGAACCCGGCATTGAAGGATTGGGTCTGCGCCGCGGTGAAGCCGTCAGGCAATTGCGTGTTGCGGTCGGCGAAGAGGTTGAGCGATGTGCCGGCCTGCTCGAACAATGTGAAGAACACCACCGCGCCGGCGATCAGGAGCAGCGCCAGGATCATGTCCATGCGGGCGCGGCCCTGGCAGCGTGCCGCGATGTACCAGCCGACATAGCCCAGCACGATCACCGAGCCGGCGGCGAGCAGCAGGCCAACCGCCTGATTGCGTTGCACCAGCAGCCAGACCAGGCCGACGCCGAGCAGTCCGCCTATGTAGATGATATGTTCGCGGCTCAGTAGCCCCAGCACCGGCTGCGCCAGCAAGGCGGGAGAGGGCGGTTCGCCATGTCCTTCCAGATGGACCTTGCCCCGCAGGAAGACGATCAGTCCGGCCAGCATGCCAACACCGGCAAGGCCGAAGCCTGCCCACCAGCCGACGGTTTCGCCCAAGAGGCCGCAAAGGATGGCGGCCCAGAAGGCGCCGAGGTTGATGCCGTAATAGTAGAGCGTGAAGCCGGGATCGCGGCGCGGATCGCCTGCCTTGTAAAGCTGGCCGACGATGGTGGAGATGTTCGGCTTCAGGAATCCGACGCCCATGATGATGAGCGACAGAGCGAGATAGAAGACCGACAGGAAAAAGGGGGCGCGTTCTTCTACCGTGGAATAGCTGCCGGCCGTCAGGGTCGCCGGCAGAGCAGCAGTGGCCGGAAGTCCGGCAACGGCAATGCCGCCATTCCCGGCTGAGGAATAGCGATAGCTGTTGCCGTCCACCACGACGCGTGGCGTTTCGCCGAACAGAACTTCGTAGCGCGCGCCGTCATGCACCAGGAATTGTTTGGCCGGGCTGCCTTCCACCGCCATCAGGCAATGACCGGCCACCAGCAGGACCGCGCCATAGGAAATGGCCTTGCGGGTGCCCAGGTAACGGTCGGCCAGCGCGCCGCCGATCAGCGGCAGCAGATAGACCAGCGAAGTGTAGGCGCCGTACTGGCCGTTGGCGGTGGCGTCGTCGAACAGGAAGTGCCGGGTCAGGTAGAAGATCAGAAGTCCGCGCATGCCGTAATAGGAAAAACGCTCCCACATTTCGGCAAAGAACAGGATCTTGAGGCCCTTGGGATGCCCCCGCATCTGCAGGTAGACCGGGATTCCGGTTGCCACGGTGATGATGATGCCGATCAGAACGACGATATTCATGGCAATTCCCGGAACCTAGAGCAGTTCGACAAATCGTTCTTCGCGGGCATACGCGGTGAAGCCCAGCCGCTGGTATAGCGGTAGAGCGCGGGGATGATCCAGCGTGCAGGTGTTGATGGTCAGTCGCCGGATGGGATGGGCCCACGCATTGGCGCAGGTGTGATAAAAGAAGAAATAGCCCAGGCGGCGGCCGATCGCTTCGGGCATCAGGCCGAAATAGGAGATATTGGCCACCCCTTCCTTGCGCAGGTCCAGTTCGGCCATGCCGGCGGGACTTCCATCCGCATACAGAACATAGAGCAGGTTGAGCGGGTCCTGGATCACCTCCGCCAGCTTGTCCGGCGTCAGCCGCTTGCGGTCCACCCAGAAATAATCCGCACCGATCGTGTCATAGAGATAGCGGTAGAAATGGACCGGCGGCTTTTCGCAGCGAAGCAGGGCGACCTTGCCGCGCGGTTGCGGCGGCGGCAGGGCTGTGGGCCTGGCGTTCATCTCCAGGAACGTCACCGTCATGGGAATGCGCCGCGTCGCCTTGGTCATGTCAGCCCTTGACCACGGGTGCTTCAGGGCGGGCGCCCCATTCGGTCCAGGAGCCGTCATAGAGCGCGGTGTCCTTCGCGCCGATCTCGTCCAGTACCAGCATCAGGATGGCGGCGGTGACCCCGGTGCCGCAACTTGTGACGATCGGCTTCTGTGTGTCCACATTCGCCCTTTCGAAAATCTCGCGCAGCTGCGCCTGCGGCCTGAAAGTGCCCTCGGCGGTGAGCAGGGTGCGGAAATGCACATTGGCGGCGCCCGGCATGTGGCCGCCGCGCACGCCGGCGCGCGGTTCGGCTTCGCTGCCGGTAAAGCGGCCGGGGCTGCGGGCATCGGCGATCTGGGCGCTGTGATCCTTCACGATGTTCATCACGTCATCGAAGTCGCGCATGATGGCAGGACGAAGGTTGGCGCGGAAAATCTGGCTCTCGGGCCGGACAGCGCCGGTTTCGATGGGATGCATTTCGCGCCGCCATATCGGAAAGCCGCCATCCAGCACCTTTACCTGATCATGGCCCATGGCCTTGAACATCCACCACACCCGGGGGGCAGAGAAGATGCCGGAACCGTCATAGACCACCACCGTGTCGCCATTGCCGATGCCCAAGGCGCCAACGGCTTTGGCGAATGCATCAGCCGACGGCATCATGTGGGGCAGGTCGGTGGAGCGATCGGCGATGGCGTCTATGTCGAAATGGACCGCCCCGGGAATATGCGCGGCTTCGAATTCGGCGTGCGGATCGCGCTTGTCGTTCGGCATGTACCAGGAGGCATCCACCACCCGCACATCGTTCAAATGCGCGGCCAGCCATTCGGTGGACACCAGGTTGCTCATAGATACGGAACCGCCAGCGGTGCGCCTTGTTCGGCCAGCCAGGGCGGAACGGGCAAGCCCTTCTCTCGCAGGAAAGCGGGATTGAACAGCTTGCTCTGATAGCGGTTTCCATAGTCACACAGGATCGTGACGATGGTGTGGCCGGGGCCCAAGTCCCTGGCCATGCGGATGGCGCCGGCGACATTGATGCCGGTGGAACCGCCCATGCACAACCCTTCATGCTGCAGCAGATCGAAGATCAGCGGCAGCGCTTCCTCGTCGGGAATCTCATAGGCGTCATCAATCGGCACGCCATCCAGATTGGCGGTGACGCGGCCCTGGCCGATGCCTTCTGTGATGGAGTTTCCGTGGCTTTCCAGCTTGCCGGTTTTGATCCAGCTATAGATTGCCGCGCCCAGCGGATCGGCGGCGGCGATGCGGACATTCTTGTTGCGCTCTTTCAGCGCAATGGCCATGCCGCCCAAGGTGCCGCCGGTGCCGACGGCGCAGGTGAAGCCATCCACCTTGCCATCGGTCTGCGCCCAGATTTCCGGGCCGGTGCCTTCGACATGGGCCTGGCGGTTGGCGACATTGTCGAACTGATTGGCCCAGACCGCGCCGTTCTTTTCCGTTTTCGCCAACTGCTCCGCCAGCCGCCCCGACAGTTTCACATAATTGTTGGGGTCCTTGTACGGCACGGCGGGCACTTCAATCAGCTCGGCGCCCAACAGGCGCAGTGCGTCTTTCTTTTCCTGGCTTTGGGTTTCGGGGATCACGATCACGGTCTTGAAGCCAAGCGCATTGGCCACGGTGGCCAGGCCGATGCCGGTATTGCCGGCGGTGCCTTCCACGATGGTGCCGCCGGGCCGCAGTCTGCCGCGCCTGATCGCGTCCTGGATGATGAAAAGCGCGGCACGGTCCTTGACCGACTGGCCAGGATTGAGGAATTCCGCCTTGCCGAGGATTTCACAGCCCGTGGCTTCGGAAGCCTGCCTGAGACGGATCAGCGGCGTGCCGCCAATGGCGGCGATGACGTCATGCTTTATTTGCATGACCGGAACCTAGTAGGCCGCGCCTAACCCTTCAAGGCTCGAAAAGCGCTCAGGGCGCGGTCCCGTCCCGCGGCCAAATCCACGATGGGCGCGGGGTAATTTTTCGGTGGCTGCGGCGCGTCCCAGGGCTTGTGGATATATTTGTCGGGACAATTTTTCAGTTCGGGGATGAAGCGGCGGACATAGACGCCCTGGGGATCGAATTTCTCGCCCTGCAGCACCGGATTGAAGATGCGGAAAAACGGCGCGGCGTCGGCGCCGCAGCCCGCCACCCACTGCCAGTTGGCGCTGTTGCTGGCGAGATCGGCGTCCACCAGCGTGTCCCAGAACCATTCCTCGCCGCGTTGCCAATCGATGCCCAGATGCTTGATCAGCAGACTGGCGACGATCATGCGCACCCGGTTGTGCATCCAGCCCGTTTGCCAGAGCTGGCGCATGCCGGCATCCACGATGGGAATGCCGGTCTGCCCCGTTGTCCAGGCGCGGAAATCCGTTTCGCTCGTGCGCCAGCGGAATTTGGCAAAGCGCCGGTCCAGCGGCCGGGAGGGCAGGTCCGGATTGTGAAACAGGAGCTGGGCGCAGAATTCGCGCCAGCCCAGTTCTTTCAGGAACGTTTCGCTGCCCTGGCTGTGCGATCTCGCCCGCACTGCATGCCAGAGCTGCCGCGGCGAGATTTCACCCCAATGCAGATGCGGCGACAGGCGTGACGTGCCATCGCGGTCCGGCAGGTCGCGGGCGTGGCCATAGTCGTCGATGTCGTCCAGAAAATCATACAGTGCGCCCTGCGCCGATTTTTCCCCCGGCGTCCAGTCGAATTTCTTAGCCCAATCGGGTTTGACCGGCAGCAGCTTCCAATCTTCCAGTCGCTCGCTTGCCGCGCTGCCGAATTTCAGAGCTTTCGGCGCGGGGCACGGTTTTTCCACCGGCCGGTCCCGCATGGCTTTCCAGAACGGCGTGAAGACGCGGAAGGGTGTGCCGGCACCGGTCTTTATCTCCCATGGCTCATGCAATAGCATGCCGCTGAAGCTTTCCGCGCGCAGCCCGGTTTTCAGCGCCGTGTCGCGGGCGACGGCAAAGGGTTCGTAGCAGCGATTCCAGAAGACGCGGTCCGCGCCGGTCTCGTGCATCAGGGCAGGGATAACGGCAGCCGCATCGCCCCTGCGCAGCACCAGATTCCCCTTCAGCGATTTTCCCAGGGCGGTGAGGGAATGATGCAGCCACCAGCGCGACGCGCCGCCCCATTTCCAGTCTCCCGCGGCCCCGTCATCCAGAACGAACAGGCAGATCAGCGGCGCGCCGGTCGCGGCGGCGGCCTTCAGCGCCGGATTGTCGGCCAGCCGCAAATCCTGCTGGAACCAGACGATGATGGGGTTCATGCACGAACCTACGGACCGTTCCGCGCTCCGGATCACCTGGCGGTGCGTTTGGCGCAGTCTTCATGGCGGAAGCAGGTGGTCAGATGGTCATTGACCATGCCGGTGGCCTGGGCAAAGGCATAGACGATGACCGGGCCGCAGAAGTTGAAGCCGCGCTGCTTTAATTCTTTCGACAGGCCCTGGCTCATCTCGGTTTGCGCCGGCACCTGGTCGCCCTTCTTGAAGCGGTTGGTCACGGGCTTGCCGCCGACATGCTTCCAGATCAGCTCGTGAAAGCCGCCTGGTTCGGATTCTTCGATGTCCAGCCACAACCGGGCGCCCCGGATTGCCGCTTCGATCTTGGCGCGGCTGCGGATGATGCCTTCATTCTTCAAAAGCCGGTCCACATCGCGCGCGGTGTAGCGGGCGATCCTGTGCGGATCGAAATCGTGGAAGGCTTTGCGGAAGTTTTCCCGCTTGCGCAGGATGGTGATCCAGGAAAGCCCGGCCTGGAATCCGTCCAGCACCAGCTTCTCGTACAGGGCGCGGGCGTCATGCTCCGGCACGCCCCATTCGCTGTCATGATAGGCGACATAAAGCGGGTCTTCGCCCGGCCACGGGCATCGCGTCTTTTCTAGAGCAGCCATGCCGGCCTTTTCAGTGTCACCGGAATTTGCGCCGCGGTTATCTCGCCTTGCGTCTCGTCCAGGCGGTCGAGCCGCACCAAAGCAAAGCCGGTCCGGCCATAGCTGGAGAGAATTTCCCCAATCTCGCCCGCCCCGCGCGTGACCGCGCCGCCTCCGGGCAGTTCACTTTCGCCGGTGATGGTGAGGATGCGCTTGCGGGCGGTGGCGCGGTGTTTCATGCGCGAAGTCAGTTCCTGGCCGATGTAGCAGCCCTTGGTGAAGGACACGCCATGCAGTTCTTCCAGCCCGGCATCCAGGGCGAAGATTTTTTCATAACCGAAATCGCGCCCTTCGGGCACGCCCAGCGCCAGCCGTGTCTCGTGATAGGCTAGGGAACCGGGCAGATTGGCCGGCATCTCGGCGCGGGCGCCGATGCTGCGGTTTCCGAATCCGGTCATGCGCGGATCGGGAAAAGTGACAGCGCGGTCGGCGTAGGGGACGGGCCGATTGTCGGGATGGCCCCTGAGATTGCTGTAAACACCCAGTTGGTCGCGGGCCTCGATCTCCACCTTCGCGCGCAGCTTGTACATCTTCAGTTTTCTAAGGAGATTCTCACACGAATCCCTGGTGCAATCGAGCAGCAAGGCGCCTTCGCCTTCGGTAACGAGAAAGTCGAACAGGATCTTGCCCTGGGGCGAGAGCAGGGCGGTATACAGGCCTGCGCCCGGGGCCAGCCCTTCCGCCACATCGTTTGTGACCAGGCCCTGCAGAAAATCGCGCGCCTCGGGGCCGGAAATTGCGATAACCGCGCGGTCTTCGAGATGAATGGGTTCCATCCATCCCAGTTAATCCCCTCCGTCAAGATTGCCAAGAGCGGGAGGGGTAGGCTAACTGCCGGACCCATGAGCATGAAAAATCAGGAAAGTTTCGATCTTCTGATCCGGGGCGGCATGGTCGCCACCCCCAATGGCATTGCCGAGGGCGATGTCGGGGTGATCGGCGGGCGCATTGTCGCCATCGGCAATCTCGCAGGCGCCAAGGCCGCCGAGATTTTTGACGCGCGGGGCCTGCATGTGCTGCCGGGGGTTATGGACACCCAGGTGCATTTCCGCGAGCCCGGCAATGCCCACAAGGAAGACCTCGCCAGCGGCAGCCTGGCCGCCATCCTGGGCGGCGTCACATCCGTATTCGAGATGCCCAACACCGTGCCCCCCACCACCACGACCGAGGCGATCCAGGACAAGCTGGCCCGTGCCGCCGGGCGCATGCATTGCGATCACGCATTTTACGCGGGCGCCGCGCCGCAGAATATCGCCGATCTGGCAACCCTCGAAAAACTGCCCGGCGTTTGCGGCATCAAGGCGTTCCTGGGCTCGTCCACCGGTACGCTGCTGCTGAACAAGGAAGAAGACATTTTCGCGGCGCTGAAATCGGGCAACCGGCGGGTCGCGGTTCATTCCGAAGACGAAGACCGCATGATCGAGCGCAAGCATCTGGCCGAGCGCGGCAAGCCGGGGACACACCCGATCTGGCGCGACGCTGAAGCCGCGCGCATGTCCACCGAGCGGGTGCTGCGGCTGGCGCGCGCCGCCGGGCGGCGGCTGCATGTGCTGCATGTCACCACCGGTGACGAGATTCCCCTGCTGGCTGACGCCAAGGATATCGCCACCGCCGAAACCACGCCGCAGCACCTGACACTGTCGGCGCCGGAATGCTACGAGCGGCTGGGCACCTATGCCCAGATGAACCCGCCCATCCGCGATGAAAGCCATCGCCAGGCGCTGTGGGCGGCGGTGCGTGAAGGGGTAATCGACGTGATCGGGTCCGATCACGCCCCCCATACGCGCGAGGAAAAAGACAAGGTTTACCCCGACACGCCCTCGGGCATGCCCGGGGTGCAGACCCTGGCGACCATCCTTCTGGATCACGTCAACAATGGGAACCTGACCCTTGAGCGATTCATCGACCTGACCGCCTCCGGGCCGCAGCGCATTTTCGGCATCGCCGGCAAGGGCCGCATCGTGCGCGGCTATGACGCCGACTTCACCATCGTGGATATGGGCCTGACCCGCACCATCGAAAACAAGTGGATCGCCTCGACCTGCGGCTGGACGCCTTTCGATGGCATGAAGACCAAGGGCTGGCCGGTCGCGACCATCCTGCGCGGGCGTATCGTGATGCGCGATTTCGCCAGCACCGGGAGCGCCGATGGCAAGCCGGTGCGGTTCGTGGAAACGCTCGAGCCGGCATGACCATCCTTTACCTGGTCCTCTCCGGCGTGGTGATGGGCCTGATCGCGGCGGTCCCGATCGGGCCGGTCAACCTGATCTGCATCCGCCGCACCTTCGCTTTCGGCACCCTCAACGGTTTTGTCTCGGGGCTGGGCGCGGCGCTGGGCGATGGCGTGTTCGCGGCCGTCACGGGGTTCGGCCTGACCTGGATCGCCCAGCTGATCCAGGGCTACTCCACCATCATCGAGCTGGTCGGCGGCGCCATGATGGTCTGGTTCGGCTGGCACACCTTTATCGCCCCGCCGGTGCCCCACTGCCCGGAAACCGGCCTGGACAAGGGCGGCAGCAACCTGGCCCGGGCGATGATTTCGACATTTGCCCTGACGGTGACCAATCCGGCCACCCTGATGTTCTTTGGTGGGCTATTTGCCGGCCTGGGCGGGCTCGCCGGGGGGGCGGGCAGTTTCACGGACGCCAGCCTGGTGGTCGCCGGCGTGGTCGGCGGATCGGCCCTGTGGTGGCTGGTCCTGACCACCCTGATCGGCCTGTTCCACGCCCGGATCGACGAAAAGGCCATGCGGACCATCAACCGGGGCTCGGGGGTCCTGGTGGCGATTTTCGGGCTTGTGGTGCTGATCCACCTGGTCAGCAAATTCACCTGATCCCGCGGTTAAGCAAGGGCACAAAATTTCGCCGCGAAGCTGGGGTTCCATGGTTTCAGGCGCTATGGCGGAAGGCCCAGCCGCGCTAGGATGGGGTCAGGCGGGCGCCTGGATTTTCGGAGACTGAAATGAAGCGGTTATGGACTGTTTTTGCGGTTTTGCTGTTGGCTGGCTGGGCGGCGCCCGCCTTCGCGGTGGATGACGCGCTGAGCATCGACGCCAACCTGAAATATCTCGAGGAAAACAAGCTGAAGAAGGGCGTGATCACGCGCCCCAGCGGCTTGCAGTTCCGCATCATCCAGAACGGCTATGGCAAGCGGCCCGCCGCTACGGATGCGGTGACGGTCTATTACACCGGTACCCTGATCAACAAGGTGATCTTCGACGGCACTTCGCCGGGCCTGCCGGCGACCATGCGGCTCTCCAGCGTCATTCCCGGCTGGATCGAAGCGCTGCAATTGATGCGCGAGGGCGACCGCTGGCTGCTCACCATCCCGCCCAATCTGGGCTATGGCGTGCGCGGTTCCGGTGAAGGCACAATCCCGCCCAACCAGGTCCTGCTGTTCGACATCAGGCTGGTGAAGGTCACGCCCGCCCCCAGGCGCGGCGAGAAGGGCTACATCCCCGACCCCAGCGAACGCCAAGAACAGTAGACGTGTTGCGCGCCTTCTTCACCCGCTTTTGGAACGCGCGGCATCTGGGTGGCGGCAAGCTGCGCATCGCCGTCGCGCTGGTAATGGTGGTGGGGGCGAGCGCCCTGTTCTGGACCAGCCGCGACTATACGGTGGTGGCCCCGGAATGGGACGGGCAGGTGCGCGGCATCGCCTATAGCCCCAGCCACATCTTCACGCAGCGTCAGGCCAGGGATATCACGCCTGAGCGCATAGACCGCGATCTGGCGCAGCTTTCCAAGATCACGGGGCGCATCCGCACCTATACGGTGGATGGCGGCATGGACAAGGTGCCGGAAATCGCCCGGCGCTACGGCATGACGGTCTCGCTCGGGATCTGGATCGGCGCCGATCTGGAGAAAAACGAAAAAGAGATCGAGCTGGGCATCCGCACCGCGCTGGACAACCGGCGCACCATCGACCGGGTGATCATCGGCAACGAAACCCAGCTCAACGGCTTTGTCACGCCCGACCAGCTCAACACCTACATCCAGCAGGTGCGCGACGCCTTGCCCGCCCGCATCAAGATCACCACCGCCGAACCCTGGTCCACCTGGATGCTGACGCCGGAAATCGGCCAGTATGTCGACGTCATTTTCGTGCACCTGCTGCCCTATTGGGAGAATGCGGACGTGCGCGGCAGCCTGAAAGCGACCGCCAGCTTCTACAATCACATGCAGGCGGAATTTCCCGACAAGCAGATCGTGGTGGGCGAAGCGGGCTGGCCTTCGGAGGGGCGCACGCGCGGCCGCGCCGAAGCCTCGGTGGCAAACCAGGCCTATTTCATGCGCGGTTTCGTGCAGTTCGCGCAGGAAAAGGGCTGGGACTATTACCTGCTGGAAGCCTATGACCAGCCGACGAAGAAGGATTCCATGGAAGGTGCGGTGGGCGCCTATTGGGGAATGTTCGACGCCGAGGGCAATCCCAAATTCGCCTTTACCGGCCTTTTGCGCACATTCCCTGAATGGCGCGGCTATGCGTTCATGGCCGCAATCACCAGCCTGCTCCTGGGCCTGCTGGTATTGGGCCGGATGCCGCGCGTGCGACAGACCGGCTATCTGATGATGGGCGGCATGGTGGTGCTGGTCTCAACCGGCCTTCTGGCCCTGATAGACGCCACCACCCTGGAATATGTCGATCCCGCCGACATCGTCGCCCTGATCGCCATGTCGCCGCTGGTGCTCCTGGCCTGCGCCGTGATCCTGACCGAGAGCATCGAGCTGGCGGCCAGCCTGTGGCGGGTGGACCGGCGGGTGATGAAGCTGGGCATTCCGGAAAAGACGCCGCGCGTCTCCATCCATCTGCCGACCTATAACGAGCCGCCGCAGATGGTGATCGAAACCCTGAACGCGCTGGCGCGGCTGGATTACGACAATTACGAAGTCATCATCCTGGACAACAACACGCCCGATCGGGAGACCTGGGAACCGGTGGAAGCCCATTGCCGCAAGTTGAACGCCGAAGTGGGGGGCTCCCATTTCCGCTTTTTCCATTTCGAGCAGATGAAAGGCTTCAAGGGCGGCGCCCTCAACCGTGCCCTGGCGCTGACCGATCCCAAGGCGGAGTATGTCGCCGTGATCGACAGCGACTATCAGGTCCAGCCTTTCTGGCTGCGCCGGGTCATTCCCTATTTCGCCTCACCCTCCATCGCGCTGGTGCAGGGACCGCAGGATTACCGCGACGCGCCGCAGAACCGCTTCAAGGCGATGGCGTATGAGGAATATCGCGGCTTCTTCCATATCGGCATGGTGGAGCGCAACGAGCACAATGCCATCATCCAGCACGGCACCATGACCATCGTGCGCAAGGACGCGCTGGAGGAAGTGGATGGCTGGAGCGAGTGGTGCATCACCGAGGATACCGAGCTGGGCCTGAAGCTGTTCGAAGCCGGCTATGAGGCTGCCTATGTGCCGCAGAGCATGGGCTCCGGCCTGATGCCCGACACGTTGGAAGCCTTCATGTCCCAGCGCTATCGCTGGGTCTATGGCGCCATGCAGATTATGAAGCGCCATGCGCGCGAGATTTTCCTCGGTCGTTCGGCCCTTTCATTGCCGCAGCGCTATCATTTCTTTTCCGGCTGGCTGCCCTGGATTTCCGACGGACTTGGCATGGTGGTGACGTTGATGGCGCTGAGCTGGACCATCCTGATGTGGATTTTCCCGCGCTATGTCGATGTGCCGATGCCGGCTCTCTCGATGGCGGCGATGGCGCTGTTCGCCACCAAGCTGATCAAGACCCTGCTGCTCTATCCGCCCAAGGTCGGCTCGGGCTTCAAGGGCGCCGTGGTGGCGTCTGTGGCCGGGCTGGCGCTGACCCATTCGGTGGGCAAGGCGGTATGGACGGGCCTGCTGACTTCCAGCAAGCCGTTCCTGCGTACGCCCAAATGCGCCGATCCCGCCAGTTTCACGCAAGTCTTGCGGGTGGTGTGGCAGGAAGCGCTGCTGTTGGCCCTGCTGGTGATGGCGATGGTCTCCATGGCGTTCGACCGCGGCTTCCAGGACCCCGCCGTGGCCATGTGGATGGTGATGCTGGGGGTGCAAGGCCTTCCCTATGCTGCCACCATGATCACCGCCAAGATCAGCGCCGAAGCCAACCGCCAGGCGGATATCGCACCGGCCGATACGCCCACGCTGTCCAAGGCGGCCTAGGACTGGTACGGCGACCAATACGCCCTATATTATGCCCTGGCCTGTGGAGGTTTTCGCCGTGCTGACGATCCTGTCGATCCTGTTCGTGATGTACTGGCTGCCCACCATTGTCGCGATCCTGCGGCGCACGCCGTCGGCGCTGGGCGTGGCGACGATCAACTTCTTCCTGGGCTGGACGGTCATCGGCTGGATCATAGCGCTGATCATGGCGCTGGCGGCGGCGCCCGCCACGCAGCGGGTCACCGTCTATGTCGACGGCCGCCGCACCGAAGCAGAAATCCTGCGCTAGAGCCGCAAGACCGGCGGGATCAGTTTTCCCGGATTGAGGATGTTCTTCGGATCGAAGGCGTGCTTGAGGGCGCGCATCGCGTCCAGTTCCTCATGGCTCTTGTAACGAGGCAGTGACGCGACCTTCATCGCGCCGATGCCATGCTCGGCGCTGATCGAGCCGCCGAATTCCTTCACGATATCATGAACCGCCTGCTGCACCTCGTCCCACTGGGCGAGGAAGGCGGGATCGTCGCCGCTGCGGGGCGCGTTGAAATTGAAATGCAGGTTGCCATCGCCCAGATGACCGAAGCTGACGGGGCGAACGCCGGGGACCAGTGCCTGCACCACAGGTGTCGCGCGCGCGATAAAGTCAGGGATCGCCGCCACCGGCACGGCAATGTCGTGCTTGATCGAGGCGCCCTCGCGCTTCTGGCTTTCGGAAATGCTCTCGCGCAGTTTCCACAGCGCTGCCGCCTGTGTCTGGCTGCCCGCCACCACCGCGTCGCTGGCGACACCATCGTTTATCGCGCCGGCCAGGCCGGTTTCGAAACTGGTAGCCAGACTGGCTTCCCGTCCCCCCGTCGCTTCCATCAGCACATACCAGGGCGAGGGCGCGGCCAGCGGATCGCGGGTGCCCTCGATGTGACGGGTGACGAAGTCCAGCGCGATGCGCGGGATCAGTTCAAAGGCCGACAGCATGCCGCCGGTGCGCGCCTGCATCAGCCCCAGCAGCTTGAGCGCGGCGGCGGGTGAGGGCACGGCAGCGAAAGCGGTGACGGAAACATCGGGCTTGGCAAACAGCTTCAACGTCGCGGCAGTAATGATCCCCAAGGTGCCTTCCGAGCCGATGAACATCTGCTTGAGGTCGTAGCCGCTATTGTCCTTCATCAGGGCGCGCTGCAGGTCCAGCACCGAGCCATTGGCCTGCACCACTTCGATGCCCAGCACCAAAGCGCGGGTCATGCCATAGCGCAGCACATGGGTGCCGCCGGCATTGGTGGCGATGTTGCCGCCGATGGTGCAACTGCCTTCCGACGCCAGGCTGAGCGGAAACAGCAGATTCTGGTCATCCGCCGCCTGCTGCACCTGGGCGAGGGTGACGCCGGCCCCCGCGGTCACGGTCATGCCGCGTGTGTCCACCGCCCCGATCTTGTTGAGACGCTTTGTGGACAGCAACACTTCGCCATGGAAGGGAATCTGTCCGCCCACCAGTCCGGTATTGCCGCCCTGGGTGACGACGGGCGTGCCGGTTTCATGGCAGATGCGCAGGATGGCCGACACTTCTCCCGAGGTAGAGGGCTTGAGCAGAAGCGGCGTGTGGCCTTTATATTTGCCTCGCCATTCTTCGACATGCGGCGCGATCTCTGCCGGATCTTCGCTGAACCCTTTCGCCCCGACCGCGTCCTTCAGCCGGTCCAGCACGGTCATCGCGGCGCGGCCGCCCGCTGCAGGCGGTCGTTGATCGCCTCGCCGATGCCGGTGGCGGGAATGGGCGAGACAGCGATGCGGCTGGCGCTCTTGTCCAGTTCGCGCAGCATGGCGAAGAGATTGGAGGCGGCTTCCCGAAGGTCACCGCGCGGGCTGAGATTTAGCTTGGCGCCCGGCGCGTCGCCAAAACCTAGCAGAACTTCGCCGGATTCGATCTCGCCCGCGTTCAGCCGCAAGGCGGCACGCGGCGCATAATGACTGGCAAGCTGGCCGGGCGAACGGATCAGGCTTCCGGGCGCGCCCAGGGGCCCGATCATGTCCTCGATCTCGCCGCGCGGAATGGCGCCGGGACGCAGCAGCAGCGGACGGTCGCCGTCAAAGCCGATCACGGTGGATTCGATGCCCAGGGTGGCGCTGCCGGCATCCAGGATGAAATCCACTTTGCCTGTCAGGCTGTCGGCGACATGGGCGGCGGTGGTGGCGGTGACCTGGCCCGACATGTTGGCGGAAGGGCCGGCTACGGGCCGGCCGGTTTCCTTCAGCAGCGCGATGGCGGCGGGATGCGAGGGCGCGCGCAGGGCGACACTGTCCAGCCCTGCGCTGACCAGCAGCGAAAGCGGCGAGTTCTTGCGGCGCGGCAGCACCAGGGTCAGCGCGCCGGGCCAGAATTTTTCCGCCAGCGCCTGGGCGCGGGGCGAAAGTTCGACATGGCGGCGCGCCTCTTCGATGTCGGCGACATGCACGATCAGGGGATTGAACAGCGGGCGGCCCTTGGCGGCGAAAATCGCGGCCACCGCTTCGCCGTTGGTGGCGTCGGCACCCAGCCCGTAGACGGTCTCGGTGGGGAAGGCGACCAGACCGCCGTCGCGCAAAATCCTGGCGGCCTGGGCGATCCCGGCGGCATCGGCGGGGGCGATTTTGGTCTCAAGGTCGATCATGGCGGCTAAATAAGCACCCGCTGACAAGATGTCGAGGGAATCTGCGCAGCCTTGGGCCATAATGGCGGTAACCGGGGAGGATTCGTGTCGCTGGCGGGCAAAACCTTGTTCATCACCGGCGGCAGCCGGGGCATCGGGCTGGCCATCGCGCTGCGGGCGGCGCGGGACGGCGCCAATATCGTGATCGCGGCCAAGACCACCGAGGCCAATCCGAAGCTGCCGGGAACTATTTACAGCGCCGCAGAGGAGATCGAACGGGCAGGCGGCACGGCACTGGCGGTGCCCTGCGATATCCGTTTTGAAGAGCAGGTGATCGCGGCGGTGGATGCGGCGGTGACAAAATTTGGCGGCATCGATATCTGCGTCAACAATGCCAGCGCCATTTCCCTGACCGGCACCGAAGCGACCGCGATGAAACGCTTCGACCTGATGCACCAGGTCAATGCCCGCGGAACCTTCCTGGTGTCAAAAACCTGCCTGCCGCATTTGCGCAAATCCGCCAATGGACATGTGCTGATGCTGTCGCCGCCGCTGGACATGCGCGCCAAATGGTTCGCGCCGCACACCGCCTATACGATGGCAAAATACGGCATGAGCCTTTGCGTGCTGGGCATAGCGGAAGAATTCAAAGGCCAAGTCGCCTTCAACGCGCTGTGGCCGCGCACGGCCATTGCCACGGCGGCGATGCGCAATGTGGTCAGCGGCGAAGAGGGGCTGGCGCATTGCCGCACGCCGCAGATCGTCGCCGACGCCGCATGGCACGTTTTCAAAAAGCCCAAAACATTCAGCGGAAATTTCCTGATCGACGACAGTTTCCTGGCGGAAAATGGCGTGACGGATTTCGACGGTTATCGCGTCGATCCATCGAAGGACCTGCTTCCGGATTTTTTCGTGCCCGAAGAAAGCGCGCCGCCCAAAGGCGTGAGCCTGAAGGCCAAAATCTAGTTCGGCTTTTTGCCTTGTGGCCGCTGCGGCTCTTCTGGTGTGGGGGACCAGGGCGCCACCGACGGGGCGGGGACCGGCACCGGGGCGCTGACATCGGCGCCCTGCAGGGCATGGCGCACCCGCTTCTTGATGTCGGACTGGGTGCCGCCGAAGTCGCGATTCTCGATCCACACCTGCACCACCAGGGTGGTGGACAGCGGACCCAGCGCCTCCACCTCCACGGTACAAGCGGGGTTTTTGAGAATGCGCGATTCCTGCGCCAGGGCGTCGTGGATAATCTTCTGCGCGATGTCGATATTCTCGCCGCGGTCGATCTCCACTGTGAAATTCACCCGTCGCTTGCCCTCGCGCGACAGGTTCTGGATGGTGCCTGTGAAAATGGACGCGTTGGGAATCGAAACATAGATGCCGTCATCGGTGAGGATGGTGGTGCGGAACAGGCCGATCTCGCGCACCGGCCCCACCGCATCGGCGACCTTGATCCGGTCATAGACGCGGAACGGGCGCAGGATCAGCAGCATCACGCCGGAGGCGACATTCGACAGCGTGCCCTGCATCGCCAGCCCGATGGCCAGGCCCGCCGCGCCCAGGATGGCGATCAGCGAGGTGGTCTGCACCCCGAACTGGCCCAGCACCGCCACCACCGTGATGGCGAGAATGAAATAGCGGACAAAGCCGGCCACCAGCGGCTTGATGGTGGCGTCGATATAAACGGTACGGGACAGCACATCGCGCAGCCAGCGCCCGGTCCAGCGCGACAGCATCCACCCCGCGGCCAAAATCAGGATCGCGAACAGGAAGTCCCTGAGGCCGTTGACCATCATCACGGTCAAGGCGGGCAGAGCAGCCTTCACCGTCCCCGGCAGTTCGGCGGCGGAGGGAAGCGTGGCGGGAAGCGCAAGGAACGGCGCGGCCATGGCATTAACCTTTGACGCGGTTTGACGGTGGGGCGCTCCTGGCAAACGCTTGACCGCCGGAATGGTTTTGGACCCAATGGCCCGATGCGGATCATCTATGCAGTGATTTTGGCGGCAATGTGTTGCCTGGCTGACGCCAATACGGCCTTTGCGCAGCGGTTTATTCCCGATTGCGCCGGCAGGGCGGAAATTTCCCGTGCGCGGGTGGTGCGTGTGGAGCGCAATGGGGCACTGATCCTCGGCGATGGCCGCGCCGTGCTGCTGGAAGGCATCCGCCTGCCGCAGGCCGAAGCCGAGGGTGGGCCGCGCTATCTGTCGGACCGGGCCCTTTCGGTGCTGACCCAGCTGGCGCAGCAGGGGCCAGTGACCTTCACCGCCACGCCGCCCAAGCAGGATCGCTACGACCGGGTGCGGGCGCAAGCCTTCAACCAGGTGTGGCTGCAGGTCGCCCTGCTGGAGCAGGGCCTGGCGCGGGTGGCGATTTCCCCGGATCGCGATGAGTGTTCGCCCGAATTGTATGAGGCCGAAGCCAAAGCGCGCGCCAAACGCGCCGGCATCTGGGCGATCAGTTCCTATGCGCCGCGCACGCCCCAGGCGATGAAAGGCACCGCCGGCAGCTTCCAGGTGGTGGAAGGCTGGGTGACCAATGTCGGCAACCGCGACGGGCGGATGGTGATCGATTTCGGAAATGACTGGACGCGCGGCTTTTCCGCCGTGATCGCGCCCGAGGACCGCCGTGCCTTCCGCGACTATGACCTGGAGAGCCTGCATGCCCGCCATGTACGCCTGCGCGGTACGGTGCAGACGGTGCGCGGCCGTACCCAGATCGCACTATCCAACCCGGCCCAGATCGAAGTCCTCGAGAATTGAGCAAAGAAAAAGCCCGGCGTTTCCACCGGGCTTTTCCTTTTGCGATAGAGGTCGCAGCTTTTGTTAGGCAGCCTTCTTGGTCAGCATGCCTTCGACGCGCTTGACCGCGGTCGGCTCGTCGGTCTTTTCGACGGCGGCGACTTCGCGGGCCATGCGGGCCAGGGCCTTTTCATACAACTGACGCTCGGAATAGGACTGTTCCGGCTGGCCGCCGGCGCGGTGCAGGTCGCGCACCACTTCGGCGATGGACACCAGGTCGCCGGAGTCGATCTTGGCTTCGTATTCCTGGGCGCGGCGCGACCACATGGTGCGCTTGATGCGGGCGCGGCCCTTGAGGGTGTTCAGCGCTCCGGCCACGACTTCGGGCGAGGACAGCTTGCGCATGCCCACGGTCTTGGCCTTCAGGGTGGGGACGCGCAGGGTCATCTTGTCCTTTTCGAACTCGATGATGAACAGCTCGAGCTTCACGCCCGCGACTTCCTTCTCCTCGATGCCGGACACTTTGCCGACGCCATGGGTGGGATAGACGACATGGTCGTTGGTCTTGAACTCATGCTTGCGGTTGGAATTGGCGGGGACCTTCTTCGCGGGCGCGGCGGCGACGGTTTTGGCAGGCGGGGACTTCAGGGCGGTCATTTGTTTTCCTGTGCGGACAAAACATGGGGTGATCCACCGGTGGGGCGCCGGCGGGCACGGTTTCGTTCAGGTCTTTAGAACGAACAGACCCTATCACGCTTTGTGCGAAAATGGAAGAAAAAACGGCACCATCCCATTGATTTCGCGGCGTTTATTTAACTTTGGTGGAAAGGGCCGCAGATTCAACCATTTGTGACGGTTGCTCTGTGTGCTGAGCACATCCTGAACGGGAGGCCTGGTTGACGGACCGTCAGAATTCCGAGAGCGGCCCGGGACCGGCAGAGTACCGGCGCGGCCTTCAGGAAAGGGCGAGGGGCTAGGAACCCGAGCCCGGGTTGGGGCTGAAGAATTTCTCGAACTTGTCAGGCACGCCCTGCATTTCCTTGGCGTCCGCCGGGGCCTCGCCCTTCTGGGCGATATTGGGCCAGGTGCGGGAATATTCGGCGTTCACCGACAGCCACTTTTCCAGGCCCGACTCGGTATCGGCCTTGATGGCTTCCGGCGGGCATTCCGGCTCGCAAACCCCGCAATCGATGCATTCGTCGGGGTTGATGACCAGCATGTTCTCGCCCTCATAGAAACAGTCCACCGGGCAGACCTCGACGCAGTCCATGAACTTGCACTTGATGCAGGCTTCGGTGACGACATAGGTCATTGGCAGGCACGTCCTTCAGGCGAAATGAGGGGGTGTGCTTACGGCGCGTCGCCCTGTCAGGCAAGAGTCTTCAATGGCGCACCAGTTGATAATGGTTCTCAACTGGTGGGAGCTATTCGATGATCTCGTACAGGCGGGCCGCCTCGGTGGCTGAGCCGCGCCGTTCGGCTAACGTCAGGACCCGCACCGCCATCACCTCGGCGCCCCGTCCCAGGGTAAGGATATCGCCAGGCTTCACCATCTGGGCGGGTTTTTCGACTCGCCGGCCATTAAGGCGGACACGGCCGGCGGCGGCGGCGGCCTGTGCCAGGGCCCGGGTGCGGCAGAAGCGGGCATGGAACAGCCATTTGTCCAACCGGCTCATCGCACCTTCAACGCCGCCAATCCCGCAAAGGGCGAATGGGGATCGGGTGGCGGCTCCGGCTTGCGGGCCCTCGCTTTTTCCGGACGGCGAATTTTCTCCCGGGCGCGCCGCCAGACCGGCAGGGCGCCGGCGACATCGATGGCGCGCCAGCCCAGGGCGGCGAGCACGGCGCGGGCTTCGCCCTTGCCGGTACCCAGCAGCGATACGAGTTTGGTCAGCAGGGTCTCGGCATCGGTGCCCGAGGACAAGGCTTTTTCCAGTTCATCCTCCAGCCGCTCCAGCATGTCGAAGCGGATGGCGCGTCCGCCCATGACGGCAAAACCGGCAGCATGAAGCGAAGCGGTGTCGGTGCCTTTGTCGACCGCGAAGGAAGTGAGGCCCGGCGCGGGCGGCGCGGGCGGCGACTCTTTTTTCTCCCAGATGCCCCACAGCAGGGTCAGCAGCGCCGCCGCATCGGGCCGGAGCAACCGGGGCAGGTAGACCATGCGCCGCCCGAACCAGACCCCGAATGGGCGCAAGGACCGCAGCAGCGGGCCGAGTTTGTCCGGCAGATTCAGGCCGCTGCGATCCAGGCCGGCGAAATTCTCCGCCAGTTGATGGGCGATGCCACGCGCGTCACCGGGCAGGGCGCTGCCGCTTCCCGTCCTGGCGTCGGCGGCATCGCGCAAGGCCAGCAACGGTCCCAGCCGGTCCTTGATGCGGGCGGTGATCCACGCCTGCAGCCGCGCCTGCAGGGCCTCGGTGCGCACATGGGCATCGGCCAGCATCTCGATATTCGGCGTCAACGGCGTCGGCCCGGCCACCAGCCGGGCGACAATGGCGCCGTCCCACCACAGCTTGCCATGCTCGCTGAGGGTGATGGCACTGTCCGCCGCCGCCGCCAGCGCATGGCTGCGGGCGGAAATTTCACTTTCCAGCCCCTTCAGCGCCGCGGCCCGCAAGGTGCGTCCCTGCAAACCGACCGCGCGCGGATCGGGTACGAAGCGGAAACCATCGAGCCGGCCGATGGCTTCGCCGCCGATGGAGACGCTGCCGGCTTCGTCCAGCGTGAGGCTGGCGAATTCATCGTCGCGCAAATGCTTCATCAGGACCGAGGTGCGCCGGTCAATGAAACGCTGGGTCAAGCGCTCATGCAGCGCGTCCGACAGCCGGTCCTCGACCGCGCGGGTGGCGCCCTGCCAATGCGCGGCGTCGCGCGTCCACGCTGCTCGGTGTGCGACATAGGTGTAGGTGCGGATCTGCGCCAGTCGCCCCGACAGGGTGGCGACATCGCCTTCCATGACATCGGCGCGGGCGATCTGCCGCGCCAGCCAGTCGTCGGCAATAACGCCGTCCTTGCTGAGAAACAGGAAGATGCTGCGCACCAGCTTCACATGTTCGTCTGTGGAGAGCTTGCGGAAGTCGGGCAGTTGGCAGACGTCCCACAATCTTGCGACATGCTCGCGCGACGTGGCGATGGCCTTGATCTCATCGTCATCGGACAACAGCCGGAGCGCCACGGCGTCGCTGGCGGGCCGCGCCCGCGTCAAACCTTTTTCCGGCGGCGGTGCATCCAGGCTTTCATTCAGGCTGGCGAGGCTGCGGAAATCCAAAAATGGGTTGCGCCATTGCAGCACGTGCACCGGATCGTAGCGGTGGCTTTCGATCCGCTGCACCAACTCGTCTTCGAACGGTTCGCAGTCGGCGGTGACGCCGAAGGTGCCGTCATTCATGTAGCGCCCGGCACGGCCGGCGATCTGGCCGATCTCGTCGGGCCGCAGGGCACGCATGCGCGCGCCATCGAACTTGTCGCGGGCGGCAAAGCCGACATGGTCCACATCCATGTTGAGGCCCATGCCGATGGCGTCCGTCGCCACCAGGAAATCCACGTCGCCGGACTGGTACAGCTCGACCTGGGCGTTGCGCGTGCGGGGACTGAGTGCGCCCAGCACCACCGCCGCGCCGCCACGTTGGCGGCGGATCACTTCGGCGATCCCATAGACATCCTCGGCGGAAAATCCCACCACGGCGGAGCGACGGGGCAGGCGGGTGAGTTTTTTCGCGCCGGTATAGGCCAGGTCGGAAAAGCGGGCGCGGCTGATGAACCAGGCGCGCGGAATGAAGCGCTGGATGATGCCGCGCATCGTGTCGCTGCCCAGCAACATGGTTTCTTCGAGCCCGCGCGCATGCAGCAGCCGGTCGGTGAAGACATGGCCGCGCTCGGGATCGGCGCAAAGCTGAATCTCGTCGATCGCCAGGCAGGCCACCGGAATGTCCAGCGGCATGGCTTCGACGGTGCAGACATAGAAGCGCGGATTTTTTGGAACGATTTTTTCTTCGCCGGTGATCAGCGCGACTTCGCCTGGCCCCCGCAGCCGCACGATTCGGTCATAGACCTCGCGCGCCAGAAGGCGCAGCGGCAGGCCGATCATGCCGGACTTGTGCGCCAGCATGCGTTCGATGGCGAAAAAGGTCTTGCCGGTGTTGGTGGGCCCCAGCACCGCCGTCACTTTGGCGGATGCTTCGCGGTGTGCGCCTGTGGTGTGCATGGCCCGTTAGATCGTGTGTCACCGCGTCTGGTGCAAGCAAAAAAACGGGGAAAGAGTCCCGGGCGGGGCTCTTTCCCGCCAGATGTTACTGGGCATAGCGGATGCCCGCGTTGGTTTCGTCGATCGCCTGATTCACCAGGGGGATGGCGCGGGCGCGATGCCCCCCCTTGTTCGGCGTGGCGGCGATGAGTTCCGCCCGTGCCGTGCGCAGCGCATCCAGCGCGGCATACATATGCGGCTCATGTTTCCCTCCCGCTTGGTGTAATTGCCGACGGTATTGCAGCGGGAATGGGCTCGCTGTGGATTACAGGTTAAGAAAAAGAACATAAAGTATACAAACACTGTCCGAATCGCTAACCAATTCAATATCTGCCTTTGTTCTCATACATTTAGGAGATTCCGGGGACGTCCTGACCACCATATCTAGTGGTCGACTCGAGCGATGGGCCTTTGTCAGGCCAATCCGACTCCATTCCGTACCCGGATCAAAATATTCCCGGATAAGCGCGGGTTTATGATCCCTGGCGTACGCCTTTGGGGCTTTGCCCATCCACCTTCACCGTGGTGGCCAGGACCGCCATCACCCCAAATCTGGTCTCGGTCCCGACCCTGAGCGGCACGGTTGTAATGGTGCCCGGCCACGGCGGAGGGAAAGCTGGCGATCTGGCGGTAACGGATATCGCACTGCGCGGCGTTGCCCTGATACAGCCCATTGTCCATCTTGATCTCGACGTCGCGCACCTTGGTCATCTCGACATTGTAGCGGCAGCGGCCGTCAAACACCGGCGCGGTGAAGGTGCAGGGATTTCCGTCCCTGGCGTCAACGCCTGACGCAATCATGGTCAGCGCGCCCAAGGGATCGAGCGTGTTTCTGGTGTCGCCCGGCTTTACGTCAAAACCTGTGGTGGAATAGGCCGGATCGGCATAGAGGCGCGGCGCATTCGCGCTGTCGTACAAAGCCGGCGCGAAATTCTTCGCCGCCACCTTGCCCGACGAGGTCGCCTGGATTTCCGACTGCCAGAAGGCGTTGACCACGCCCTGGGGCTGGAGGTTGGACACCACATGATAGTCATCGCCCCGGATGGTGGCGTCCATGTCCATGCTTCCCATGGTGATGCCGCCGGCATAGACGGTCATGGCCACTTGCAGCTGGGAGGCGGGCAGGGTCGGCGCCCCGGCGCCGCCGGCCGCCCAGGCCGGGGTGGCGCAAACGGCAAAAAGGGCGGCGGCGGCAAGGCGGCGGGTCATGGGGGCCTTTTTCCGGGTCGGGACCAGTCTGGCCGGTTATCTTGGTGCTTTTGGGGTGGCAGTCCGGCCAGGGAGCGCGGCCCTTGACCAAACCGGCCCGTTTGCTTATGAACCCCGCTCTTTCCGGCTGAAAAGGCGCGGAAACCCTTGAGAATCGAAGAGAAACCGCCATGTCCCGCCGCTGCGAATTGACCGGAAAAGGCCTCTTGGTTGGCAACAATGTCAGCCACGCCAACAACAAGACCAAGCGGATCTATCGTCCCAACCTGCAGATTATCGCGTTGGCCAGCGAGATTCTGGGCAACAGCTACAAGCTCAAGATTTCCATGAACGCGCTGCGTTCGGTGGACCGCAATGGCGGCCTGGATCCCTTCATCCTCAAGTGCAAGGACGGCGTCCTGTCGCCCAAGGCGCTGCGCCTGAAGCGCGCCATCGCCAAGAAGACCTCCGCCAAGGCGGCCTGACGGCAACCGGCGGCGACCAGCGCCACCTGACCCACAAAATCTGGCACTGCGGCGCCTGCGGCATCGCGCTTGCGTAGATACCTCTGAAACTTACGCAAAACGTGCCAGATTGGCACTGTTGGGCAGGACTGGGGTGTCTTGAAAGCCTACGATTACCGAAACGGCGCACATCGTGCGCCCATTGCGGCACTTGAAGCGGACGAAGGGCCTTACCGCCTCCGCCGCGAGCAGGACGCTGTCTGGCCGCCCAAGGAACGCGCCTATGGCGGGGCCGTGGACGATCTGTGGCAGCGCGTCGTGGTGCCTGCCCTGGTCGTGGTGCGTCTGGCATTGCCCGTGGTGCTGCTGGTGACCTTGCTGGGCGCAGCCTATCTTTTCACCGATGCCTTCCTGATCCTGCCGGCGGCACCGCGCAGCGTGCAAAACGCCATGCTGGCGATCAGCGACCTGATCCTGCTGATGGCCTGGTATGCGGTGCATCTGTGCAACCGCCGCTATGGCGTGAACTACGCCTTTGCCCAGCTGCTGGCCGGCCTGGGGATCATTACCTTCGTCGCGCTGGCCAATCCCTGGGACATCGGCAACTGGATCAGCAACACGCCGGCTCTGTCCCTGCGCGCCCTGCTGGCCTTCGGCGCTTCGTTTCTGTTCGCCAGTTTCATCGCCATCATCTTCTTTGACGCGGCCCGCGGCCCACATTGGTGGACAGCGCCGCTGGCGGCGTCCTTCGCGGCCAGCCTGGTATTCAGCGCCGTCTACTATCCCGCCGCCTTCGCCGGCGCTGACCAGATGTCGTGGACGAACTCCGCGCTGGTGCATTTCATCGTTTTCTTCGGGGAAAGCGTGCTGCTGCTGCTGCCCTATTACCTGCTGCGCCCGGCGATGCGCCCGCTGCACGGACGGAATGGGTACTGAGCCGGTGCGTGAAGCCTAAGCACGGGTCCAGTGGACCCCGTGCGAGCCGAAGTACGCCGCGAGCCTAAGCGATCGGCTGGGAAACCCGCACACGACTTTCAAACTGTTGTGCGGTTATGCCGACCTGCGCCGACGGCGGCCGGCGGGGACTTCTTCGGCAAACAATTCCGTCAGCTGTTCGGTCATGGCGCCGCCCAGTTGCTCGGCATCCACGATGGTGACGGCCTTGCGGTAATAGCGGGTCACGTCATGGCCGATGCCGATGGCGGTCAGCTCCACCGACGAGCGGGTTTCGATTTCCTCGATGACCCGGCGCAAATGATGCTCCAGATAATTTCCCGCATTCACCGACAGCGTTGAATCGTCCACCGGCGCGCCGTCGGAAATCACCATCAGGATCTTGCGCTGCTCTGGTCGGGCGATGATGCGGTTGTGCGCCCAGGTCAGCGCTTCACCGTCGATATTTTCCTTCAGCAGGCCTTCGCGCATCATCAGGCCGAGATTGCGCTTGGCCCGCCGCCAGGGCTCGTCCGCCGCCTTGTAGATGATGTGGCGCAGGTCGTTGAGGCGGCCGGGTTGCGGCGGCTTGCCCGCGGACAGCCACTTCTCGCGCGATTGCCCGCCCTTCCAGGCCCGGGTGGTGAAGCCCAGTATCTCGGTCTTGACGCCGACCCGTTCCAGGGTGCGGCCAAGAATGTCGGCGCACATCGCCGCCACCATGATGGGACGGCCGCGCATCGAGCCGGAATTGTCGAGCAAAAGCGTGACGCAGGTATCGCGGAAGGTGGTGTCCTTCTCGCGCTTGAAGGACAAGGGATACATTGGGTCAATCACGATGCGGGTCAGGCGTGAACTGTCGAGGATGCCTTCCTCGAGATCGAATTCCCAATGACGGTTTTGCTGTGCCATCAAAAGACGCTGCAGCTTGTTGGCCAGGCGCGAAACCACGCCCTGCATGGCCGACAGCTGCTGGTCCAGGAACCCTCTGAGACGCGCCAGCTCTTCGGCCTCGCAAAGATCGGCGGCGCCGATTTCCTCGTCGAATTCGGCGGTGAAAATCTTGTAGCCCCACTCGTCCTGGCGAGAGAAGGGCTGCTCGTGACGTTGCGGCTTGGCGCCGTCTTCGGGTTCCGTTGCGTCCGACAGGTCTTCGGAATTCTCCGCCGCCTGGTCGGATTCGACCTCCTCACCGTCCTCCGCCTCGGCGGCGGATTCGGTGGCGGCGCTTTCACCGTCCTGCTGGGCGTCCTGGTCCTGGCCGTCTTCGTTTTCGCCGTCCGGCTTTTCGCCATCGGCATCCTGCTCGGCGGAGGAATCGCTCTCGCTCTGGTCGCCGAACGACAGGTGATTGAGCATGGTGCGGGTGAGCTTGGCGTAATGCTTCTGGTCGCGCAGCGCGTCGGCCAGCTTGTCCAGATCCGCGCCGGCCTTTTCCTCGATGAAGGACCGCCACAGTTCCACGGCGCCGGCAACCGAGGCCGGCGGCTTCTCGCCCGTCAGCTTTTCGCGCACCATCAGTCCCAGCACATCGGCCAGCGGCGCTTCGTCCTTGACCCGCGCCTTGCCCAACCCGCGATTGAGCAGGCGCTGTTCCAGCCCGCTGGCGAGATTGGCCTTCACGCCCTTCATCGCCAGGGCGCCAATGGCTTCCACCCGCGCCTGTTCGGCGGCTTCGAAAATGGCGGCGCCTTCCGGCGAAGCGGGGCGGAACTGGCTGTTCACTTTTTCGTCGTGATAGGCCCGGCGCAGGGCATAGGCGTCGCCGGTGCCGCGCACCAGCGCCACGTCTTGGGCCGAGAGATTGCGGGCGGGTGAGGGCAGGCGCGCCTTCAGGCCCTTGAGGGCCGGCGGCTCGGCGGAGAAATTGACTTCCAGTTCCGGCTCGGCCGCGAGGCTCCGCACCGCCACCGTGACGGCCCGCTTGAAGGGTTCGCTGGGACTTTCCGGTTTCACGCCACCAGGACTTTGGCGGCGCTTTCCGGCAATTCCTCGCCGAAGCAGCGCTGGTAGAATTCCGCCACGCTGGCGCGTTCCAGCTCGTCGCACTTGTTGAGGAAGGTGAGACGGAAGGCGAAGCCGATATCGCCGAAGATTTCGGCATTCTGCGCCCAGGTGATGACGGTGCGCGGGCTCATCACGGTGGAAAGGTCACCGGCGACGAAGGCATTGCGGGTCATGTCGGCCAGCCGCACCATGGCCGAGATCGTCTTCTTGCCTTCGGCGGTGTTGTAGCTGGGGGCCTTGGCCAGCACGATTTCCTCTTCGGCTTCGTGGGTCAGGTAGTTGAGCGTTGTGACAATGCTCCAGCGGTCCATCTGGCCCTGGTTGATCTGCTGGGTGCCGTGATAGAGCCCCGTGGTGTCGCCCAGGCCGATGGTGTTGGTGGTCGAGAACAGCCGGAAGGCCGGATGGGGATGGATCACCTTGTTCTGGTCCAGGAGGGTCAGGCGTCCGGAAACCTCCAGCACGCGCTGGATCACGAACATCACGTCGGGTCGGCCGGCGTCATACTCGTCGAACACCAGCGCCACGGGGCGCTGCAGGGCCCAGGGCAACAGGCCTTCGCGGAATTCGGTGATCTGCTGGCCGTCTTTCAGGACGATGGCGTCCTTGCCGATAAGGTCGATGCGGCTGATATGCGAATCCAGGTTGATGCGGATGCAGGGCCAGTTCAGCCGCGCCGCCACCTGTTCAATATGGGTCGACTTGCCGGTGCCGTGATAGCCCTGAACCATGACGCGACGGTTGAAGGCAAAGCCCGCCAGGATCGCCAGCGTGGTTTCGCGGTCGAAGCGATAGGCCGGATCGCGCTCCGGCACATGCTCGTTCGCCGTCTTGAAGGCGGGAACCTTCATCTTGGTCTTGATGCCGAACACCTCTCCCGCATCGACAGTGGTGTCGGGCATGACGCTCGGGTCCAAGGGGGAGGTATGAGTGCTCATGATGTCTGATCCGGGAGCCGTTGCGTATGGCTAACGCGGGCGCGGCAGGCCCGGTTCAGGTAAGGAGCCCGGAGGCGCGCAACACGCCATAGGCCTTGATAACCTGCTTCAACCGTTCTTCCGCGCCCCGGTCGCCGCCATTCGCGTCGGGATGAAAACGCTTCACAAGTTCCTTATACCGCGCCTTGATCTCGATCAAGGTCGCGTTGTGGGCCAGTTGCATCGTGTCCATGGCGATGATCTGCAGCCGCGTCAATTGCCGCTCGGGGCGCCGTACCGTGCCGGTTTCGTCGTCCTCTGCAAACATCGCATGGCTGTCATTCACATTGCCCAACGGGGTCTGTCCCATCCGCGCCCGGGCGGCACGCTTGCCCAGGGGCCAGGTCGGGCGATGGCCGGTCAGGGCCTCCTCGCGGAACCTCTGGATGTCGTCATCACCCATGCCCTTGAAGTAGTCCCAGGATTCGTTGTGGACGCGGGCATGCTTGGCGCAGAGCCAGACATATTCGGTCAGATTTTTCGGCGATTTGGAAACGCGGCAGTCGCCGCGCCCGACACAGTCGGGGGCTTCGCACATCCGGGTTTGCGGCTCGGGCTTTTTCGCCTTGCCGCCGGGCTTGATCCGAATGTCGGTTTTGAAGCGGTTGGCACGGGGTTCGACCATCGAACAATTATGGGGTGGCAAGGGTAAAAGACAAGGAAACGTATCGCTTGACATTCGCAGGGCGAAAGCAAACTAGGGGCGCATGACAGTTGCTGACGCCATCCAGCAGAAATTGACCGCCGCTTTCACGCCGCTGGCGCTGGAGGTACGCGATGAAAGCGCCCGTCATGCCGGCCACGCCGGCGCTACCCGCGATGACGGCAGCCGGGGCGAAACCCATTTTCATGTCCGTCTGGTAGCGGCGGCGTTTGAAGGTGTTTCCAGGGTTGAGCGCCAGCGCCGCGTCCACGCCGCGCTGGAGGAGGAACTCAAAGGTTCCGTCCACGCCTTGTCCCTTGCCCTGCTGACGCCCGGCGAGGCGATGAAGGCCTAGGGCAAAATCTCCGCGGCCTGTGGCGGATGAGCCTGGCCGTCGCTGCGCGGCGGCACGATTCGCAGCGCCGTGATCTGGTTGCGCTGGCGGCGCATGATTTCAAAGGTGTAGCCGAAAAAGGCGAAGCGCTGTCCAGGATCGGGAATGGTGCCGGACTGGGAGATCACCAGCCCCGCGACGGTGGTGGCGTCGTCCTCCGGCAGCGACCAGTCCAGCTCGCGGTTGAGGTCGCGCACCGGCACCGTGCCGTCCACCAGGTAGGATCCGTCTGGCCTGGCCCGCACATAGGGCCGAGCTTTCTGAAGCTCGTCGGGCATCTCGCCGAGAATTTCCGACAAGATGTCGCCCGGCGTCACCAGTCCCATCAACGCGCCATATTCGTCCACCACCAGCGCCAGATGGGTGCGCCGTTCGCGGAAGGCGTCGAGCTGCTCATCCAGCGCCGTGGTGTCGGGCACAAACCATGGCTCGCTCGCCAGGGCCGCGATGTCCACCTTGGCGATGTCGCCTTTTTCCAGCAGCGCCTTGGCCAGGTGCGTGACATGCAACACGCCGATGACATTGTCCTGCGTGCTCTTCCACAGCGGGATGCGGGTATAGCTGGCCTTCAGCACCGCGCCCAGAATTTCCCCCGGCGGGTCATCGACATTGAGGGTGAACATCTCGGTGCGGTGGACCATGACGTCGGACACTTCCATCTGCGCGAAGCGAAAGACATTCTGGATGTATTCGGCCTGGCCCACGCCCATCTTGCCATGTTCGGCGGACACCTCGACCAGTCCTTCGATCTCCGTATCGGTCAGAACGTCGTGATGCGGCGCTTCCTTGACGCCCAGCATGGTGAGGATCGAGCGCGAGGCGGTGTTGAGCAGCCAGTTCAGCGGATAGAACAGCAGGAAGGTGCCGCGCAGCGGATAGGCGATCCACAGCGCCACCGGTTCGGGCTCGCGGATCGCCAGCGTCTTGGGAACCTGCTCGCCCACCACGATGTGCAGCGACGAGAAGACCAGGAAGCCGACGAGGAAGGAGGTGAAATGTATGACGGAAGGGGTGAGGTGCAGCGGAACCAGCGCCGGCTCCAGCAGCGCCGCGACGGTGGGCTCGCCCACCCAGCCCAGTCCCAGCGAAGCCATGGTGATGCCAAGCTGGCAACAGGCGAGATAGGCCTCGATATTGCGAAGGATCTCCTGTACCAGGCGCGCCCCGATCCTGTTTTCCTCGGCAAGGGCGTTGATGCGGAAGCCGCGCGCTTTCACCAGCGCAAATTCGGCCGCGACAAAGAACGCATTGGCGGCGAGGAGAAAAACCGCCAGCAGAAGATTGACGAGGGTGGAACTCATCTTCCGGCGATGACGTCGGCAAGCATGGGGAAGGTGTCCGGTGAAAGAACGGTAATGATAGCCGGGATTCAGCCGTCCGTCAGGACTGATTTTACCGCCGCCAGCGGCACATCGCGGGTGACAAAGGCCTGTCCCAGCCCGCGCAGCAGGATGAAGGTCAGCTGGCCGTCCGTCACTTTCTTGTCATGCGCCATATGGCCGATCAGATCGTCGGCTCCCGGACGCGCGCCGGGAATGTCGCCGATGGCAGACGGCAGTCCCACGGCCTGCAGATGGCGGGTGAAACGCTCGGCATCCTGTCCGGGACACAGCCCCAGCTTCACCGAAAGCCGGAAGGCCAGGGCCATGCCGATGGCCACGGCTTCGCCATGGATCAGCCGTCCCGAAAATCCCGTCGCCGCTTCCAGCGCATGGCCGAAGGTATGGCCGAGATTGAGCAGGGCGCGGTCGCCGGTTTCACGTTCGTCGCGGGCCACGATCTCGGCCTTCATGCGGCAGGAATGGGCCACGGCCTTGACCATCGCCGCTTCATCGCCCGCCAGCGCCTTGACGCCGCCCACCTCCAGCCATTCGAAGAAATTCGCATCGCCCAGTGCGCCATATTTTGCGACTTCGGCATAACCGGCCAGCAATTCGCGGCGGGGCAGGGTCGCCAGCAAGGCGGTGTCCGCAATCACGATGCGTGGCTGGTGAAACAGGCCGATCAGGTTCTTGCCCTGCCTGGCATTGATCGCGGTCTTGCCGCCGACCGAAGAATCCACCTGGGACAGAAGCGTGGTGGGAATCTGCGCGAAGGCGACGCCGCGCTTGAGCACGCCCGCCGCGAAGCCGGTGAGATCGCCGATCACCCCGCCGCCCAGGGCGATGACAAGACCGTTGCGGTCGATTCCCATGTCCAGCAATTCGCCGGTCAGCCGTTCCAGCCCGGCGAAGCTTTTGCTGATTTCGCCCGGCGCCATCACGATGGG